>NZ_JBHXME010000117.1:0-35163 GCF_042721125.1 Streptomyces sp. NPDC058469 | reverse complement strand
AACACCGTCCCGCCCTGGGCCAGGCCCTTCCTTCTGGCCGCGGACAACCTGCTTCACCTTTCCCCACGTGGCGACGGCTCCCTCCTGACCAGCCCACAGCACACCCTTCCCGCCCGCTCCCGGCCCCCGAGGAATTCGATTCGAGGCGGCGAGTCACTTCCGCGATTCAGCACCCGAATAGGGGTTCCTCTTTGCCGTTTTCCCTTCACCAGGGCGACGCCCTCAGCGTTCTCGCCGGCCTTCCGGACGGCTGCGTCGACGCCGTCATCACCGACCCGCCGTACAACAGCGGAGGCAGGACTGCGAAGGAGCGCACCACCCGCTCCGCGAAGCAGAAGTACACCTCTGCCGACTCCAAGAACGACCTCGCCGACTTCACCGGCGAGAACATGGACCAGAGGTCCTACTCGTTCTGGCTGACGCAGATCATGACCGAAGCCCACCGCCTGACGAAGACCGGCGGGACCGCGCTGCTGTTCACCGACTGGCGCCAACTCCCCACCACCACGGACGCGATCCAGGCGGCCGGATGGCTGTGGCGTGGGGTGCTGGCCTGGCACAAGCCGCAGGCCAGGCCGCAGAAGGGCCGGTTTACGCAGAACTGCGAGTTCATCGTGTGGGGCAGCAAGGGGGCGATCGACGGCTCCCGCAACCCGGTCTATCTCCCGGGCATGTACTCCGCGTCGCAGCCCTCGGGGGCCAAGCGCCAGCACATCACGCAGAAGCCCGTCGAGGTGATGCGCGAGCTGGTCAAGATCAGCCCCGAGGGCGGCGTGGTGCTCGACTTCTGCGCCGGCTCCGGCTCCACGGGGGTGGCCGCCCTGTTGGAAGGCCGGGACTTCATCGGCGTGGAGAAGACGGAGCACTATGCGTCGATCGCAGCCGACCGGCTCACCGAAACGATCCGGGCAACCCTCACGCAGGACGACGTGATTCTCACCGCCTGAGCCGAGAGCGCACTTTCCGTCAATGCGCCCGGCTCCGTGGCCGACATTCCGATGAAGCGGGCTGGCAACGCGCCGGCCGCTGCGCGCGCGTCGCCGCTTCGTCTTCCTCTCATTCCGTGTCTCGTAGGAGGCCGAACTTTTTATGCCCGAATCCATAACACCGTCTGACGGCGGGGAGTTGGAGCCTGTCCGCATTCCCGATCAGCAGCTGGAAGGAATCGAGGCGAGCGTCCGACGGCTCATGCAGCAGTCGGCGCAACAGGCCCAGCAGCTCGACCATCTCGCGGCCGACCCGGAGCCGAGCGGATCGCCGTTCGCCGCGTTCGGCATGCCCGGGCTCGGCGGCCCGCCGGCCGCCGCTCCACCGGAGCCCCGCCCGATCCTGGAACTCGACGGGGACGAGAGGGAGGACGAACTCGACGCCTTGTCCGACTGGGTCGACGGCTTCTTCCTCCCCGTGTACGGGGCGGAGGTCACCACCGCGGCGCCCTGGTGCCTGCAGTGGCAGGAACACGACGTCGTCGTGGCCTGGCTCCACGCCCTGTGGCTCGCCTACCAGCAGCACAAGGACCCCGAAGCCGGATTGAGCGGCCTGTTCGTGTGGCACCGCGACTTCCTCACCCACGCCGTCGCGGCGATCCGCGCACCGGGCGGCCCGCTCTCGGCCTGCATGACCTCTCCCGACCGGCCCGCGCACCGTCTTCTGCCCGGCCCGCCGCCGTCCGCGCGCACGGAGACGGCATCCACGGCCGAGGCGGCCGAGAGCGCCGAGCCGGACGAGCCGATGCCATGACCGCGGGACAGGGACAGCCCGCCTTCGGACTGAGCTTCGACCCCCGTGCACTGGACGATCTCCTCCAGGCCCCCAGCGATATCCGCGACCTCACCCTCGCCTACCTGCAGGAAGTCGTGAACGCGCAGCGCTTCGGGCTGCGCCTCGACGGTGACCTGGAGGGCTATCGCAAGCTGTTCGTGGACTCCCGCAAAGACTGGCGACTCGTCTATGGCCTGCGCCCCGGGCCCGCGGAGTCCGCACATCAGAAGGAGATTCACGTCGTCGCCATCCGGCCGCGTGCGGGCAACGATGTCTACGACGAGGTCGGCCGCCGCCTGGGGATGACCCGCCGGCCGCTGAGCGCCCGCACTCACGCGGCCCGCTCCCGTTCCCCGCAGCTGACCACCAGCACTCCCGCGCCCCGGCCCGGTCCGCCGCCCGCCGCACTGCCGGGCCTGCCCCGTCCGGCCCAGCACCTCGGTCACCATCACGCCCACTGAACGACGGAGCGTCGCCTGTGCCCCCTGAACCCGCACCGCCACCAGCCCGGCGTGCGGTCTCCCCGCTCGACCACCGCATCGAAGCCGTCACCGGCCACGACATCGACACCCTGTGGGCCTACCGCGACCGCGGCGTCCTCGACAAGCCGCATGCCCAACTGGTCGACCAGCACCGCGAGTTGGCCAAGACCCAGACCGGCGTCACCTTCTACCTCCGCCTCCTGCACCGTCTGTCCAGCGGCGAGTTCGACGTCGATGACGCCCTGCTGGCGCGCATCGACCGCACCGTGGACCAACTGGAGGATGCCACCGACGCACGCGACGCCGCTGCCCGGAAGGTGCTCGCCGCCCTGGAACCGATCGAGGCCGCCGCGACGGCCTCCGCGCCCGGCGCGAAGCCGCTCTCGACGGACGACCAGGCCGCGATGCTCGCCATCGCCGGCGGCGCCAAGCTCTACGAACACCTGCTGACCGGCCGGATGTCCGTGACCACTGCCTCCGGTACCCGCATCCCTCACACCACGCTGCAGCGCCTGGAGGACGCCGGCCTGGTCGTCCGGGACACCGGCCACCCCGTGCACGCCGGGCAGCCGGTCGCCCTCACCGACGCCGGACGCGCCGCGCTGTTCGCCGCCCGACGCGCGCCCACGACCCGGGCACCGAAGCTCCCGGCCCGATCCGGCACATCGCCGTCCACCCCGGCACAGCGGCGCTGAACCCCACCGAAAGGCCCTTGTTGTCTCCCACCGAACCGGCACCGGCCCGGAAGTCCATCCCCCAAGTCGACTTCGGGCTCGACGACTTCGACGCCGACGAGGACAAGTACCTCGACTTCTACCGCCAGGTCGCCATCCGCGAGGACATGCTCGTCCCCCTCGCCGAACACCACACCCCCAACGGGGCGCACAGCTACTACGTCCTGTTCGACCGCACCGCCACCTGGGGCCACCCCGGCATGCCGCAACTGGTCGCCGTGCACCTGAAGCGGGACCGGGAGAAGGAGACGTTCGACTTCGAGAAGGAGCTGCTGCCGTTGCCGGCGATGGCGCAGTCCTGGCTCATCCACCGCGGCTGCCCGCCCGACGCCATCAGCCTCAACCCCGAGCTGGGGCCACCGCCGGCGGACGAGGCGACGCGCGCACTGGAGCGACGCCTCGCGGGCGACGGCGACCACTACGCCATGGGCTACTCCTACACCTGCGACGACCGGGACGACATGGTCACCGTCGTGGCGCTGCGAGCGATGGACGAGCGAGCTCCCAGCCCGTACCGCGTCGTCGTCGAGGAAGTCGACGCCGACGCATGGACCCACACCCTGCGCGAGGGCGGTTTCGACACGAAGCACGCCGCCCTGCAGTGGTGCCACGACCGGCTCACCGGCGAGGCCGGCCCCCTCCCGCCGGTTCGCCCGGCAGCGGCGGCCAGCCGCCCCGCCGGCGTGCCGAAAGCCCCTGCACCGCACCCGCCCGGCCACTCTCGCTGACCGTCGAAGCCGACCGGCGCGGCGAAACATAGCCGACGATCGCCGGTTAGCCAAACCGGCGATTCTCCAGACCCTTATACAGCCGCCGGGACAACTCCAGCGGCGCCATTCCACGCAATCCCTGTGCCTTCACGGAGGTTTCTTCCGCATGCGCTCGACCCGAATAGCCATATCCGCGGCGATGCTCGGCGCGCTCGCTCTGCCGGTGCTGTCCGCCACCACCGCCACCGCGGCCACCGTCACCGCCGCCCCCGCGAGCAGCTGCTCGTCCCAGCCGCCGCTGCCGTACAAGGTGCACGCCTCGGCCGTGACCATCCGCTCCAAGGCCAGCGCGAAGTCCACCGCGCTCGGCGTGCTCTACAAGAGCCACAAGTTCACCGTGCACAAGAAGAGCGGCAACTGGCTCTCCATCACGGACAAGACGACCGGCGTCAAGGGCTGGGTGTCCGCGACGTACGTCTACCGCGACACCCGGATGTGCCTGGACTGACAGGCATTCAGTAAATGCCCGTAGGCGGCTGGAGGCGCCGGTTACGGCCGCCCCTCGCATTCCCTTAAGGCATCGGCCTTTCCAGAACAGGAGTCACTCTTTTGTCCGACGGCATATCCGATGACGCCGAGGATGTCGTGGGCGTGCTCACCGAACGGATCGAAGCGCGCTTCGACACGGACATGGACCAGCTGAAGGCCGCGGTCGCCGCCGCGCCGACGGCGAATCCTGACGCCACCGACGTCGTCAAGTGGCACGGCCTTCTCGTCGAGGCCCAGTCGGTGCTCGACCGCGCGGAGGACGACCTCCTCGCCGCGCTGGACACCCAGCCCAGCGAGGTCGACGACCCGACGATGGGCCTCGCCCACCGCGTGAACGCGGCCGTCTCCGTACGTGACGGCCGGGCCCTGGTCGTGCGGTGGCTCCTGGACCCGGACGCTCCGGGCAAGAAGGGCCTCGCCGCCGAACGGCTCGCCCGCCTTCGTCCCCGGTCCGGTCCGGCGGTGCAGACCAGTCCTCCCCAACGGCCTGCGGCCACACCCGCGCCGGCGTCGGGGTGGCGGGCGGGAAGGGCCGCCCGATGAGCCGGTGCAAGTCCAGCACCATGGACGCCGATCTGGAGCAGGTCTTCGGGAACCCGCTCCCCGAGCTGTACGAGGCGGCTGCCGGACCCGATGCCTCTCCCGCGCTCGCCCGTGCCCTGGAACTGCGTTCCTTCCTGGCTCTGACCGAGGAGCAGGTCGCCCGCGTCCGCGACCGCGTGCACGCGGACATGGATCCGGACCGCGACATGGGCGAGCTGTCGGCGGACAGGCTCCGCTTCGACGCGCAGTGGCTGGAGGCCGCGCTGGATGCCCGAGACGGCTACCGCGCAGCTCTCGGCGAGCTGCTGCGCACCATGCCCTCGCCCGGCCCACGGGCCCGGCCCGTCCGCACGACGCAGCTCAGGGCCACCGCAACCCTGCCCCCGTCCGCCGCCCCGGCACCCCCACGTGCCGGGGCGGCCCAGGCCCGCCGACCGTGAAGGGCACCGCTTGCCCCACCTCACGTCCACCGAGATAGCCGGACGGATCGAGGACCTGTACGGCGCGCCGCTCACCGACCTCGAAGCCCACACCCAGGACCAGCCGCCCGGCATGCTCTCCGCCCTGCTCGGCATGCACGACGACCTCGCCCTCGCCGAGCACAGCATCGACGTCCACCGCGACCACCTCGCCCGGCTCCTCCACCCCGAACGGCAGATCGGCCCGCACGAGGTCTCCCACCTCCTCGACGGCTCACGCCGACTCGCCGAAGCCGTCGCCGTCCGCGACGTCCAGACCAAGTCCGTCTTGGCCGTTCTCCAGAGCCTCGCCCGCGTCCCGGCCCCAGCACCGCCTTCGCCGACACCGACACCGACACCGACACCGGCGTCGTCGCTGCCGGCTCCGCCCCTTCCCGCCCAGAGCACGGCGCACAGCCGCTGACCCGCAGGCGATCCCCCTTTCATCCATCCAGGAGTTCCTGACTTGGCCATCACCGCTCTGCCCCCTGACACCGACGCCGACATAGCCCGGGTCACCGAGGCCCTCGCCATGATCACCCCGAGCTGGAACGTGAGGATCCTGCTGGCCCTCTCCGGCCCGCCGCAGCGCTACACCGAGCTGGCGGCCAAGGTGTCCTGGCTCCAGAGCGGCCAGCTCCACCCCAAGCTCAAGTCACTGTGCGACGCCGGACTCGTCGAGCGCACCGAACACACCGCACGGCATGTGACCTACCGTCACACCGAGCGTGGTACCGCCCTGCTGCCGGTCCTGCCGATGATCGTCGAATGGGCCGAGGAGGATCTGGAGAAGGCGGACCGCCCGCTGTCCGCGATCGAGCAGATCGAGGACAGCCTCACTCTCCTCACCCGGCGTCACACCGCCGCCATCCTGTGGGTGCTCAAGTCCCGCACGGAGGTCAGCGGCCGGGCCCTGGCCCGGATCGTGATGCCCAGCAGCGACTCGACCAACATCTACCCGGCGCTGCGGCAGCTCGTCGCCGACGGCCTGGTCGACACCCACGGCAGGGGCCAGCCTTACCGGCTGTCCGGGGCGGGCTACCGCCTGGGCCCCGTTCTCGGAGCCCTGTCCGCCTGGTCCTCCGGGCAGCCCCTCCACCAGGCGGCCCACCATCCCGTCTGGGGGCACCCGCAGACGACGCCGGCACCGCGGCCGTGGGTCAGCAGCCAGGCCCGGCCTGCCCCCGCAGTGCTCCCGCCCGCTCGGACGGCGTGGGACAACCGCGATCTCTTCTCGCACACCCCGGCCACCCGCCCGATGGCGGGCCTCCAGGGGGGAGGCCCGCGCCGATGACCACCCTCTTCACCCGGGCCGAAGTACGCAACGCTGTCGAGCTGCTGGCCTCGCGTTCCTTGATCCGCCTGGTCACCGAGATCGATGACAACGGGGCGATACCGCCGCGGCGGCTGGCCGGCACTCTCCCCGACCTCGCCTCGCACCAACTGCGCCGCGCTACCGAGACGGCCCGCGCCCATGGTCTCGTCCACGTCGCGCCCGGCGCCGGTCTCGAACTGACCGATGCGGGCTCGGAGTTGGCCGACCTGTACGACGCGGCTGCGCGCTGGGCCCGACGCCACGCGTATCCGGCCCCGGTCTGCGAGTTCAGCAGCCGCATCCGGCGCGTCCTCGACCTCCTGGAGCCCTCGCTCGCCACCGAGCGCGCCGACGGCTTCTCGCGGCCGACCGCCGCGCGCCCGTCCAGTGCCGAGGCCGAGGCGGACCTTGCCCGTCCCCGGGCCCTCCTGATCCAGTGGCTGACCGGCAACCCCGAGGTCACCCGGGTGTCCGAGCCCGATCCGGTCGCGTGAGCACATCGGTCACACCCCGGCATGCACGCCACACCGCCGGTCTGCTGCGCGGCATCTACCTGCCGCGCACGGCGGACGCTCTCGCCTCGGCGATGTCCACCTACGGCATTCCGCTGCTGGTCCTGGCCACCACGCGCTCCGCCGCGCTGACGGGCGCCGCGTTCGCCCTGGAGTGGATCCCGCGGCTGGCGGCGTTCGGGTGGGCCGGGGCGGTCGTCGACCGGCGCGGGGCTGCCGTGGTCTTCCACCTCGCCTCTCTGGGACGCGCGCTGACCCTCGCGGCCAGCGCGCTCCTTCTCCATCTCCACCCGTCCGGAACCGTGGCGAGCACGACCGTGATGGCGCTCGCGGCGACAACAGGCGTGCTCACCGAGTTCAGTTACATCGCGGCCGAGACCGCGGGCGCCGCCGCCGGCCGACGAGCGGGCGCGCGGGCCCACCGCGTCCAGGCCGTCCTGCTCGGCATCGACCAGACCGCGATCCTGGCCGGCCCGGCGCTCGCCGCCGTGCTCCTGCTCGCCGGGCCGCCGCCGATGCTCGCGGTGATCACCGGGCTCTCACTGCTCGCCGCGCTGCTCGCCCTGCGCACACCGCCCTCGCCCGTCGCCCCCGCCCGCGCGCCAAAGACACGGTTGGGCGCCGGACTCCTCACCGGGTGGCGCACCATCCGCTCCCTGCCCGCGCTCGGCTGGCTGGTGACCGGCCTGACTCTGTCCAACCTGGCCACCGGCCTCCTCCAAGCGGCCGGCCCGGTGATCGTCGTCCAGCACTTCGGGCAGTCCACCACCGCCGTCGGCCTGGTCTGGTCCGCAGCCGCCGCAGCGACACTCCTCAGCGTCACGCTCTGCCGGCTGGCGATCGACCGACTGGGCCTGTGGCCGGTCGGCGCCACCTGCGCGACCCTCGCCGCGCTCGCCTGTCTCGCCGCCGCCCAGGCCCCCGACTACCGGTCCTACCTGCTTCTGGTCGCGCTCCTCATGGCGGCTGACGGCGGCATGACGGTCGTCCTGCGCACCCTGCGCTCCCGCCTGATCCCACCGCAGACATTCGGCAGCACCCTGTCGGCGACCATCCTCATCCTCCTGCTGCCCTTCCCCCTCGCCGGCGTGCTCACCGCGCTCACCCCGCCCGACGCGATGGGCCACGTCATCACCGCGTGCGCCGCCCTCCAGGCCCTCGGCCTGTTCTGCGCCTTCGCCCGGCTGCGCACCGATCCCGCCCTGCGCACCTGACCCTGCCGCACCCCAGCCTGTGGAGACCCTCATGCCTTTCGCCGCCCTCGGATCGCACCGCGCGACCGGTCGCAGCATCACGGACCAGTTCCGCGCCTTCGACGCGCACAACCCGCACGTCTACCGCGCCCTGGAACGCATGGCCGCCCGCCGCCTGGCCGCCGGCGCCACCCGGGTCAGCCTGAAGGACCTCTTCGAAGACCTGCGCCGCCAACTCCCGTACGGAGTAGCCGGGTTGAACAACAACTTCACCGCCCTCTACGCCCGCCGCCTGATCGACGACCACCCCCACTGGGCCAGGGCGTTCGAGCTGCGCCGCCGCCGTGCCGCCTGAGACGCCCCCTGCCTTCTCTCGTCCTGCCGCCCACCGATATGGAGAACCCCTTCTTGCCTGCTCGTACTGGTAATCCCGGCTATCAGAACCTGCGGAATCCTTTGCGTTCAGGTTCGATGCGCGGTGCCCCGGTTACCTGGTCAGCAGCAGGCGCAGCCTGCGGCGCAACCGCAGGTGTCGGTCTCGGACTTGAGGACTGCCTGGCCGGTGGACGGGGCGCAGCATCCTTCGCCTCGCCAGGTATTGCGTCCTTCCTTGACGGCGATGACAGCGATCACGAGGGCGGCGATGGGGTCGGCCCAAGACCATCCGAGCAGCAGGTTCGCCAGCAGCCCGACGAGAAGAACGGCCGAGAGGTACGTGCACAGAAGGGTCTGTTTGGAGTCGGCGACGGCGCTGGCGGAGCCGAGTTCGCGTCCGGCCTCGCGCTGCGCGGCGGACAGGAAGGGCATGACGGCCAGGGAGAGCGCGGCGAGCACGATGCCGGGGATCGAGTGCTGGGCTTCCCCGACCCCGATGAGGGCGCGGATCGACTCGACCGCGACGTAGAGCGCGAGCGCGAAGAAGGAGACGGCGATGATCCGCAACGTCGTCTTCTCCCGGGCTTCGCGGGCGGCGTGGTCGCGGGCAGAGAACTGCCAGGCGACGGCTGCGGCGGAGGAGACCTCGATGACCGAGTCGAGCCCGAATCCGATCAGTGCGGTGGAGGAGGCGAGGGCGCCGGCCGTGATCGCGACGACAGCCTCGATGACGTTGTACGTGATCGTCGCGGCGACCAGCAGGCGTATGCGCCGGGTCAGTGCGTCGCGGCGGGATGGGCTGGGGCCGAGGGATATCGCGGTCATTCAGCAGCAGCCCTTCTCGTCGGCGTCCGGGCAGGTGCGGTCGGCCTCGACGGTGAGCACTGCCGAACGCAGGTCGTCGAGGGCGTGGCCAAGGCGTTCGTCGGCGAGTTCGTAGCGGGTGCGGCGGCCGTCCGGGACGGTGACGACGATGCCGCAGTCGCGCAGGCAGGCCAGATGGTTGGAGAGCCGGGTCCGGGAGATGTCCAGAACGTCGGCGAGGTCGGCCGGGTAGGCCGGCGCCTTGCGCAGTTCGAGCAGGATGCGGCAGCGGATCGGGTCGGCGAGGGCCCGTCCGAACCGGACGAGCACGTCGATGTCGGCAGCGCGAGTCAACATCCCTCGACGGTACAGGGAATCCTGAATTCAGGAAACCGTGGACTATGTGTCGTCGGTTCGGCGCTCGGAGACCTTGGCGGCATATCCGGGGCTGAAGCCGACACGTTCGCGCTGCCAGGTGTCGGCGGTCTCCTGGTGGAAGCCGAGCAGGCGGCTGACGACGACGGACGGTACCTCGGAGACGATTTCCATCAAGGCGGTGTTGCGGGCAAGCCGGGGGCGGATACCGATGGCCTTGAGCCGGTGGTTGAGGTGGGAGGCGGCGAGGGGGCGTCCGGCGTGGCCGCCGGGGAACAGCCACTTCGCTTCGCCGACCGGGCTGGCATGACCTTTGCGGCGTTGTACGAGCTGTCGTACGAGATCGTCCAGAGGGGCGGGCAGGTCCAGCGGGACGCGACCGAGCCGGAGGGTGACTCTGTCGCCGTGATCGGTGACCTGGTCGGTGGTGAGTTGCGTGATGCGGCTGGTGGGCTGGGCGAACAGCAGGAGCAGCAGTCCGGCGGCGCGGTCGACGGCCTGCAGGTCCTTGTCGCCGACGAGGCGGCGGACCATCGCCCAGCGCTGATCCGGGACGAGGAGGTTCACGCTGAAGTCGGTGGACGGCATGGGGGTTTCAAGGGGTCGGGTGTAGCCGCGGCGGTTGGTCCAGTTGAGGAAGACGCGCACGAGGCTTCGAGCGTCGGGTCCGTCGGCGAGCCAGGCGTCGAGGTGGTCCTGAGTGCAGGCGCTCAGGAGGACGCCCTGCTGGTTGAGCCACTCCAGCAGCCGCACGATATTCCGGACCTCATGCCGGACAGCGATGATCTGCCCGTAGGTGACTGGTCTGCGTGCGGACAGACGGCGCAGCCGTCGAAGCTGCGTCCAGGTGATGAAACGGCGCAGCAGGCGCCGGTCGTCGGCGTGCGGGACGCGCGCGTAAGTCTTGGTCAGCCACTGCTCCAGGGTGGCGAGGTGTTCGTCCCGTTCGGGCAGGGCGCCTCCGGCGACGAGCGTGGCGCGCAGGGCCTGGACGGCTTTGGCGGGCCGCATCCGGTTGAGGATGGCGTGGGTGACCGGGCCGCGGCAGGCCGCCAGGGCGGTGAGCAGTGCGTGGGTGGGCCGGTCCGCGCGCAGCGAGCGCAGCAGTGTTGTCGGCGACGTCCCCATCAGGGCCTGGAAGACCGGCTCCAGGTCCGGGTGAATCGTCTCGTGTGTGCCGGACAGTACGGTGGCCAGCCGTCGGCGGGCGGCGCATGGCGGGCACAGCCCGAAGTGGAAGAGTTTCCCGACCGATCCGCAGCCGGTGCAGGCACGTTGCGAGACGGGGTGGGCCCGCCAGCAGTTCTTGCACAGCCTCTTGCCCTCCGGGGTGCGGCCGTGACAGCGGCGGGCGTAACCGCACTGGGAGCAGGTCGGTTTGGGCGCCCCGCACGACTTGCACAGCGGTTCGCCCTCGGGACTGCGATACATCATGCGCCGCACGGTGTTGCAGCGACTGCATGGCCGGTGTTCGCGGGCGTTGGATGCGCAGGTGCCGCACGTGGGGTGATCGGTATCGGCGTAGAGGCAGGGGAGGGTGCGGGCGCAGGTGACACAGGTCGCTGTGGGCAGCTGGTAACAGCGTCGGCAGACTGTCCCGTCCTCGGTGCGGGTGATGACTTCACCGGGCGTGCCGCACAGGCTGCACTGGTCGAAGTTGAGCGGGTCGGCCCGGTTGCAGTTCTGGCACAGCGGCTCGCCGTCGAGGGTGCGCCCGGCGACATAGCGGGATCTGCCGCAGTGTGCGCACGTCTGGGGCCGGGCGTTGCGCCAGCAGATCCGGCAGCACCGGAGGCCGTTGAGGGTCATGTCCAGCTCGGCGGCGCGGCGGCAGAGCGGGCAGGGCGGGACGATCAGGCCGGTGGCGCCCTGGCCGAGCAGGGCCCGGATGAGTGGGATGGTCTTGGCCGGTCCGGCGGCGCCAGCGCCGGTGAGCAGGTCGGGGTGGTCTTCCCATGCCCACAGCAGTCTCAACTGGCCTTGGCGTCGGCGGTCTACGGACCGGATCGCCGCAGCGACGGTTGGCTGCGCGAGCCCGATGGGGAGGGCGGCGATGGCGCGGGACAGCTCCTCCAGGGGATCGCGTCCTTCGTCCGGCGGGTGTCGTCTGCACCGTGGCAGCCCTTCGCGGTCGAGGGCCTGGAAGTTGCGGCTCCTGCAGATCACGCAGGGGTTGGCCCGAATGCTGCGCCGACTCACGCAGTACGAGCAGATCCGCAGCCCATGGTCCAACCCGGTCAGCGGCTTCTGGGCCCCGCACCGCGCGCATTCCGGCAGCCTCAGACGGAGGGCACCGTGCGGGAGCAGCGCTGTGATCAGCCGCTCGATCGACCGTGGTCCCTCGGGGCGGCCGGAAGTCAGCAAGTCCGGTGCGCCATCGAGGACTTCGGCAAGCCGCCGCCGCTCCGGACGGCGCTTGACGGTGGCCACCAGGACGGCCTCGATCTCCTCGGCCGCCAGATGGGGTTCGACCATGCGCACCGTCTCGACGATGAGCTGTTCGGGCTCGGCGGCGAACCGCGGCACCACCTCGTCGGCTGCCACTCACTCGTCCTTGTCGGTCACGATCCGGGCCCGGCGAGGCCGAAAGTCCCCTACACCAGCCGAGCTCGAACGGCCGCCGGCCGGGTCAGCCTCCGTCGCGTTTGCGCTCTTGCGACGCCGGGAACCCGCGGCCGGGACCGGCTCGATCAGCTCCTCCATCGAGCAGCCGAGGATGTCCAGCAGGGCCATCAGAGTCTTCAGGCTCAATCGCTCGGGACGCTCGACCACCAGCCGGTAGGTCTGGCTGGGGGAGAGATCGATCCCGCGCTCGGCCAGCTTGGGCCGGATGTCTGTGGTGGAGAACATGCCGCAGGTGGCCATCACCTCCCGCAGATGCCAGCGGTAGTCCAGCTTCGCCGTCACGTCCACTCCCTACTGTCCGCTGTGCAGTGCCCGGTCCAGGACCTTACGCATCATGGTGTTCATGAAGTCGCCGCTCACTCCGGTGTACAGGGCGGTCGTCGAGGCGAAGCGATGCCCGACCTGGTTCTGCACGAACACCGGGTCGGCGCCGTCCTCGATCTGGTGGGTGACGTGGCTGTGCCGCAGACAGTGCGGCACCAACTCCCTGTCCAGCCCCAGCGCGTCGCGGTAGGTGGCGAACCGGTCCTCAATGTCCCTCGCCTGCAGTCGGCCGCCGCGCTCGGTCAGCCACAGAGCCTGCTTCTTCGCCGAACGGGCATAGCGGGGGCGGACGTTGACCACGTAGTCCTCGACCGATTCGACTGCCCAGGGCATCACACTGAGCACCATCCGGCGCCGCGGCGGCGAGCCTCGCGACCGCTTGCCGTAGCGCACGTGCAGGGAACCGAACCGGCCCAACTCTGGTGCCTTCGGGTTGCGGTAGAAGTCGGTGACGTCCAGCTTCGAGGTCTCTGTGCACCGCAGCCCCCAGCCGTAGATCGCCTTGAACACGGTGGCGTCCCGGTAGGCGGCCAACGCCCCCTTGCGGCCAAGCCGGACCGCACGCTCGACCTGGTCGTCGGCATAGTCGAGGAAGAGCTGGATCTCCTCGCGGGTCATCGGCCGGCGTTCCGGATCGCCCTCGTAGTCGATCAGGTGCGCGACGGTATTCCACTCGTGGCAGATCTGGACCGGGTACGTACCGAACCGCATCTCGCACTCGCCGGGCCACTGGTAGTGCGGCGAGGTGATGTAGTCGCAGAACAGCCGCATCGTGGTCTGGTAACTGCGGACCGTCGACTCTTTCCGCCTCAACTCGGCGATCAGGTACGTCATCCACTCGTCGAGATCCGCTGCCGACCACTGCCACGGATAGGCGTTGGTGAACGCGCCGAAGCGGCGAACCAGACCCTGTCTGCCCGCGACGGTCCTCGGCTGAAGCCGTCGGCCTCCGCGTTGTTGGCGGCCCCAGCCCTCCAACATCGCCTCGAACACGGCGTCTTCGGGATGCAGGAGCGAGACGCCGTCCAGCAACACCAGCCGCGCCGAGCCCTCACTCAAGCCTGACCTCGACACGCACCCTCCCGTCCATCAGGTGCGCGAATCATGCATCAGATGCATCCCTGCCCGCAACGGTGCAGGTCATAGCTCTCCGCTCAAGAGAAAGGAAGGTGGCACAATGTCGCAGGCCACCAGCTCAGACGACTCCCGATCGTGCATCAAACGCAATTCCCCGGGGTCTAGTGCTGTCCTGGTCGTCGCCGCATCCGACATGGACGCCGAGGGATACCGCGGCTACTGCCTCCAGTCCGTGGCCGCCGCCTACGACGTCGTCCTCATCACTGGCGAGGAGCCGTCGTGGGAGGTGCCCTACATCCGCGACTGCGTGGTCGTGCCCGACCCGACCGACCAGGCCGCGCTGTCCGCCGCAGCCCGCGTGCTGGCCGAACGCCACCGGCTGGCCGGGGTGTTCACCTGGACCGAGTGGTATCTCGTCCCGGTCGCACGTCTCGCCCGCCAGCTCGGCCTGCCCACCACGGTTCCCGAGGTGATGCAGGCGTGCCGCAACAAGGCCACCGCGCGCACCCTGTTCGCCCGGCACGGCGTCCCCTCCGCCGCCTCGGTGAGCGTCCGCGACGTCCACGAGGCGACAGAGGCCGCCGAGCGGATCGGCTATCCCGTCGTCCTCAAGCCCGCCGCGCACGCGGCCAGCATCGGTGTCATCCGGGCCGACACTCCCCAACAGCTCGGTGTGGCCTACGAGTTCGCGGCCAAGGCGGCCGGGCTCGGGGTGGAGAGCCGGAGCGTGCTGGTCGAGGAGTACCTGGACGGGCCGGAGGTCTCGGTCGAGTGCGTCACCTACCGCGGCGAGACCACCGCGGTCGCCCTCACCCGCAAGACCGTCAGCGATCCGCCGTACTTCGAGGAGACGGCGCACTCGGTGGACGCGGCCGACCCGCTGCTCGCCACGGTGGCACCCGCCGCACGGGCGGCTATCCGCGCGCTCGGGATCACCGACGGCGTCAGCCACGTCGAGATACGCCTGGTCGACGGCCGCCCCCGCCTCATCGAGGTCAACGGCCGTATTGCCGGCGACATGATCGGCCACCTGGTGAGCCTCGCCACCGGCATCGACCTGCCGCGCGCCGCCGCCGACATCGCCTGCGACCGTACCCCCGACCTCACCCCCACCCACTCCTGCGCCGCCGCGATCCGCCTCATCTACCCCGACACCTCCGGCACCCTCGACCGCCTGGCGTACGAGGGGGAACGGCCGCCATGGCTGGAGCGGATCCACGTCCAGCACCCCGTCGGCGACGACCTGGTGCTCCCCGCCGACGGGGGCGACATGTTCACCGCCCGCATCGGCTACCTGATCACCACCGGGCCCACCGCCGACGTGGCGCAGACCCGCGCCGAGCAGGCCGTGAACCGCCTCGACGTCCACCTCACTCCCCGCACAGCTAGCGTGCCCGCCGTCGAAGACCAGGCGGCATGAGCCGTCCTCCTGCCTCCGCCCGCCGTACGCGGGCCGTGCTGACCGGCTACTTCCTGGGCCTCGGCGTGGTGATGGCCGTCTGGGGCGCACGGATGCCCGCCGTCCAGCACGCCGCCCAACTGAGCACCGCACGCCTGTCGTTGGTGTTGCTGGCCGCCGCCCTCGGCATGGTCGCCGGACTCACCACCGGCGGCCGGTACGTGCGGCCCGAGCGGCTCCCCGCCCTGATGGTCGGCGGTGGGGCCGGTCTTGCCGGATGCCTCGCCGTCCTGGGCCAGTGCACCACCCTCGCCTCACTGCTCCTGGCCGCCATGGTCTTCGGGACCGCGCACGGAATCCTCGACGTCGCCGTCAACACGGCGGCCGTGCGCTGCCAGAACGCCTGCCGGCGGCCCATCATGGCGTCCCTGCACGCCGCCTACTCCGGCGGCGCCCTCGGCGGTGCCGCCCTCGCAGCGGCGACGGCCCGTACGCCGCACACCACCCTCTTCCTGATCACCGGCCTCACACTGGCCGCCGCTGTTCTCGTCGGCGCACCGCGCACCCGGGCCCTGACCGGCGCCGATCAACCAGCACCGCTCGCCCGGCAGTTGGCCGGCCAAGGGGGACAGGCGGTGCTGGCTCGGAAGCTGTGGCTGCTGGGCGCTCTGGCCGCTGCCAGCCTGCTCGGAGAGGGCGCGGCAGCCGACTGGGCCGCCGTCCACCTGCACAGCCTGCACGCCACCGTGGCCGTCAGCGCAGCCGCGTACGGCCTCTACAGCGCCGCCATGATGGCCGGACGGCTGACCGGCGACAAGCTCACCGCCACCTTCGGCGCCCCCACCGTGGTCCGTGCCGGTGCCCTGTTCGCCGCGGCCGGGCTGGCCACCGGTGTGTCGGCCGCCAGCGTGCCGCTCGCCCTGGCCGGGTGGGCGGCCTTCGGCCTCGGGCTGTCCACCACGGTCCCCGCGCTCATCACGGCCGCCGGGGCCGGCGGGCCCAGGGCCGTGGCCACGGTCTCCGTCACCGGTTACCTCGGCCTGCTCGCCGGCCCCGCCCTCATCGGCGCCCTCGCCTCGATCACCACCCTGACCACCGCCCTGCTGATGCCCGCACTGCTCGCAGCCGCCGTCGCCGCGCTCGCCCACCGCGCCCTGGAGAACACCGCCCCTTGACCCCTACCACCACACACCCTGGCCTCGACGCCGCGATCCTCGACTACAACGGCGTCCTCGGCCTCCAGCCCACCGCCGACCAGTGGAGACACCTGGCGCGCACCGCCAACTGGCCCCAGCAGGACCTCAACGGCTTCCAGAACGCCGTCTGGAACGCCCGACCGGCGTACGACGCCGGGCAGTTGAGTGACATGGCGTACTGGGCCAAGGTCCTCGGCGCCCACCCGGGGCCGCGTCTGCTGCGCCAACTGCGCGACGCCGACACCGAGATGTGGACCACCACCGACGACCGAGTCCTTGCCGTCCTGGAGCGTGCCCACCACTCCGGGCTGCCCCTGTTCCTGCTGTCGAACGCGCCCGCCCACTTGAGCGACGTCCTCGATGCCACCGACTGGTGTCGTCGGCTCATGACCCGCGCCTTCTACTCGGCCCGGCTCCAGACGGTCAAGCCCGACCCCGCCGCCTACCGGCAGGCCCTGGCCGCGACGGGAGCCCGAGATCCGCGGCGGGTGCTGTTCGTCGACGACCGGGCCGACAACTGCCAGGCCGCCGAGCGCCTGGGCCTGCGGACCCTGCACTATACCGGCCGGATCACCGACCTCGAAGCAGCACTGCTGCACGTCCCCGGCTGACGCGCCTTCCCATCCCTTACCTCTTCAGGAACCTGTGACCTCCCACGACGACCTGCGCACGATTGACGGAGACGTCTTCGTTTCTCCGCGCCACCTCGCCTCTAGCACCGGAACCGGCGACCCCGCCCTCGCCCCGCTCATCGACCTCGGCTGGGACCACCACTACGACGAGGACTCCAACCTCTACGTGAGCGCCCCCGACCGGCGCGTACGCCTGGGCTACCTGCCGGAAGGCGAAGACGACGGACTCTGGCGCATCAACGCCTACAAGGACTCCTTCGGCCCGCCGGCATGGGGCGTCTGCTTCAACGACCGCGTCCCCACCGAGTTTGTCCAGGCGTTCACCACTGTCCTTGCCACGGCGTACGAGCAGGGACCGGACGCCTATCTCGCCCGGCCGGTCGCCGGGATCGACGAGCGCGATCCCTTCCTTGCTGTCGTCCCGCTCCTGAAAAAGGGCTGGGAGATCGATCGCCCGCGCTGGGGCGTCTTCGCCGTCCAGGCTCCGGACGGCCTCGCCGGCCTGGAGTTCACCACCGGCGGCCTTGATCCGGAAGCCGAGCTGACGACGCGCGACGCCCGCTGGCAGCTGTGGGCGGGCAAGTCCATCGACCGACCCGTCTGGTACGCGACGGCCAGCACCGACACCCCCGTCGCCCTGCTCACCGCCGTCACCCAGAGCGTCGCCGATCCCGCTCCGCTACCCCGGTGGCGTCAGGAAACCTTCAGCTACATCAAGGGCATGGCTCAGCTCACCCCGATCCTCCCTCCCGGCCCGCCGGCACCGACACCGCTCGACGTGCAGAGGGCCGCCACGTCCCGCCGCCCGGCAGCGCTGCCCGCCACCAGCGTCCCGCGCTGGAGCACCACCAGCCGAACGGCCCTGCCCGGCCCACGCCGCTGACACCAGCCCGACCCCGACCGGAGACCCCTCTTGTCCCTGCAGGCCGCGGAGTTCTTCGCCGAGCTGTGCCTCCCCTTCCCCGATCACACCGTGGTGGGCAACACCTACTTCGCCGTCCCCATGCCCGGCATCCCGCTGCGGTTGCGGATCGGTTTCACCGGCACCATCCACGCGGACACCTACGGCGGGCTGCGTGTGGCGGTCGTCCACCCGGACCGCGGCGAGGTCGACGCGGTGGCCCTCAGCTTCGTGGAGCACGGCACATTCCACCGCCGCGACGAAGCGACCAACACCCGGCCGAACACCAAGCAGTACGGCACCTTCGACACCTACCACCGCCCAGGCCAGCCGCCGTGGGAAGGAGCCGTCACCACCGAGTTGCGCGACGCCATCGAGCAGTACACCGCCGTCTGGTTCCCCGGCGCCTGGACCGCGTCCGCACCGAGCCTCCCCACAGGCCGGACCGCGCACACGGCTCCCGCCGCGCCGGTCACCCGCAGTGGCACCCGCGCCCGCTGAGCCGTGCCCACTCCGCCGCCCAGGCGTTCCGTACCTTTCCCAGCAGGAGCCCTGCCCGTGACGAACCACCCCTTCGAGAACCTCGACCCCACGCAGACCGTGCAGGTCCTTCCCCGCCACCTCGCCGGGCCCGGCACCATCGACCCCCGCACCGCATGGGCCTTCCCCTACGACGAAGGCTGGCAGTTCGCCCAGACCGACGACGGCACGGCCGCCGCTTTCAGCCCGTGCCTGCGGCTGCAGACCACCTACGAGCCCAAGCCCGGCAAGGGCGCGTGGACCATCAGCGCGCACCGTGCCCCGTTCACCGCGCCTACCTGGCGGATCACCTTCGACGCCACCACCCCCGTCGAACTGCTCCACGACGTCCACGCCGAGCTGCTCGACCTCTACCTCGAAGACCGGCACAGCGACCAGGACCGGCTGCTCCAGGATGAGACGGCGCCGCACGAGGCGTACGCGCCGCTGCTCACCCGCGGCTGGAGCCACGAGGTCAAGACCGACGGCACGCAAACCTTCCTGACCCCGGAAGGACTCGGCGGCGTACGCCACCGATACGACTTCAGCGGGTCCAGCGGGCCGGCGTGGCGCTCCTGGGGCGGACTCCCCAGTGAGCCGCACTGGAGGGCGGACTTCTCGTTCGGCACGCCCACCACGCTCGTCGCGGCCTTCACCGCCTCGCTGATCTCCACCGGACCACTGCATCGCACCGTCCAGGACGTTCCCGTCCGCACCCGCCGCGCTCTCTACGTCGCCACCACGACAGCCAAGCAGCCGCACGGCAACCCACTGGTCGCCCCGCCGCCCGCCCCGGTCTCTGGCCGAACCCGCTGACCTTCCCCGCCCCCCTTGACCAAGGAGCCCTCTTCCTCGTGCACGCACGTTTCGTCCGATCCGCCGCCGTCGCCGTCGCGGTGACCGGCACCCTCGCCTGGGCACCGGCCGCGAGTGCCCAGCCCTCCGAACCGACCCCTTCGGCTTCTGCCGCTCCGGCCGAGACACCGGCCCTGGACACGGGCAGCGTCGAGATCACCAGCAAGGACGCGGCCGGGGACGCGCTTCCCGGTGCCGTGTTCCTGCTGCTGGACTCCGCCGGCGCAGAAGCCGGACGAGGGAAGACCGACGCACAGGGGAAGCTGTTCTTCTCCGACCTTGCGCCAGGCGTCTACCGTCTCAAGCAGACGGCCTCCGGCAGCCCACTCCACGATGTCGCCGCTGACCAGGATGTCATCGTCACCCCTGGCGCCACCGCCCCGGTGACGGTCACCGACCCCTTCAAGTCCGCCCACGTCACCCTCAAGGCCAAGGACGACAAGACCGGCAAGGCGCTGCCCGGCTCCACCGTCAACATCGGCACCGGCGACAAGACCCTGCTCACCCTCACCACCGGCCCGAAGGGCACGGCCTCCGGTGACCTGCCGATCTCCAGCCGTGTCACGGAGTTCTGGGCGAGACAGACAAAGGCACCCGCCGGCTACGCGCTCTACAAGCCCTCGAAGACCTTCAGCGCGGGGCCCGGCGCTCCGGTTACCGTGACCGTCACCAACTCCAAGACCACGACGGGTTCGAGCCCCGCTCCGACCCAGAACCCGACTGGCCAGCCGACCAGTACGGCAGCCGCGCCCAGTGACTCCGACGCGACGCCTGGCAACCCGACCAACCACACCACGACGGACACCGACTCCTCACCGGCGGACGGTGCGGCCGACGGAGCCACACCGAAGACCCTGACCGGATCCCTCGCCCACACCGGAACCGACGCCACCCCGTGGCTCCTCGGCGGTGCAGGACTCCTCCTCGGCGGCGGCATTGCGGCCATCGCCGCCGCCCGCACCCGCCGCAGCGACAGCGAAGAGACCAATCCGTCCGGCGACGGCTGACCCAACCGACCACCTCTGACACCGGGGGCCCGGGAGTCCGTACAGACTCCCGGGCCCGTCGTCTTCCCGGGCGTTGACCACTATCCGCTCCAACCGATATCGCGCACCTCGATAGCCCCGGCATGAGGCATGTACTCGATCCAGCAACGGCGTCCGAACGCCTCGCGGACCTCCTCGACGCTGCCGGGGTCCCTTACATCCGGCCACGCACGCGGGTCCGCGCGCACCACCTCGACGAGTTCCAGGACCTCGCGCCGCGCCACCTCCGGCAGCTCGCCCATCACGTCGGAAGCCAGCTCTTCCACCACCACGCCATACCGCATCGCGCACCCCCGTGCTCGTGATCATCTCTTGGCGGCACGGTACGACTTAGTCCACAACCGCGTGCCGGCCTGTGGATAACTTCTGGCGGGGTCTGTTCAAGTCGCGGATTCGGCGATCGGGTCGTGGACCGGACGGATGGTGTTGCGACCGCCGGTGGAACCGATGCTCGCGCAGGCCCGCGACCAGCTGCCCGCTTGCCCGGCGGCCTAGTCCGCCAGCCCACGGCATGGATAGGGTTTTGATCTGTCCGTTGTCCACTGGAGTGAACTGACAGGGGGCCTGCGGCTGTTGGTCTGGCGAGGCTGGTCACCTGTGGCTCTCCAGTGCGCGTGCGGCCTACGGCGTTCCGGCAGCCTGAGCTGGCGCCGAGTAGGCCACGCGGTTGGTCGTGGTGCGTGCCTTCGGGGGAATCGCTTCTCGGCCGGGTGCGCCAGGGAGGTGTTGCGGTGAAGGTTCGGCCATGGTCATCCTGCCGAGGATCTCGCCCATGCTCGCGTCACCGGGCCGTCTGCCGCTGCCGGGTGGCGATGAGCGGTGGTCGGTGGAGACCAAGCAGGACGGTCAGCGGGCCATCGTCTACGTGCCGGGGGACGGGACGGTGGAGTTCCGCTCCCGGTCGGGGGAGAACATCACCGCCGCCTATCCGGACCTGCATGGGCTGGGCGCGGTGCTCCGGGGTGTGCCGGCGGTCCTGGACGGTGAGATCGTCGCCCTGGACGAGAAGGGGCGAGCGGATTTCGAGCGGTTGCAATCGCGGATGGGCCTGGCCCGTTCCCCGGGGCTGGCGGCCCGGCGAGCCGCGTTCGTCCCTGCCCATCTGGTCGTTTTCGACGTGATGTTCCTCGGAGGCGACAGCCTCCTGGAGCGGCCGTATGGCGAGCGGAGGCAGGTGTTGCGCTCGCTGGATCTGGCCGGCCCCGGCTGGTCGGTCCCGGACGCTGTGGTCGGGCACAGCGCGGAGGCGCTCGACGTCACCCGGGCTGCGAACGTGGAGGGGATCGTCTGCAAGCGGCTGACGTCCCGGTATGAGCCGGGGGCGCGGTCCCGGTCGTGGATCAAGATCCGCAACGTGCTCACCACCGACGCGATCGTCGGCGGGTGGGTGCCGGGCAAGGGACGACTGGCAGGTCGGCCGGGGGCGCTCCTGCTCGGGCAGCGGCAGGAAGGGCACTTGCGGTACATCGGCAGTGTCGGCACCGGATGGAGCGACCGCGAGCGGACCGCCCTCGCCGAGCTGCTGCAGGTCGCCGCCGTGACGTCTTGTCCCTTTGCCCCGGCACCCCAGATCGCTGGTGCCCGCTGGGTGCTGCCGCGCCTGGTCGGCGAGATCGAGTACACCACCCGAACCCGGGCCGGCTACCTCCGTCATCCCTCGTGGCACCGGCTGCGCCCGGACCTCGCACCGGAAGACGTCCTGTGACCTCCAGGCGGGCCCGGACGCACGCAGTGGCATAGGAGCAGAGCAGAGCTGTTCCAGTCGCTCGTCACGCATGTCGCCGCCGAGTCGCCGTACAGCTGTACCGCTGATAGCCGTCATGGCACACCGTCACGCACGTACGTCGCCACGGCCAGCGCCAGAGTGAAGGTCACGACGAACGTCGAGCCACCGGCGACGGATGAGGCATACAGTGATCTGTCGCCCACGGAGGCGGCGTAAATGCCGGCGACCAGACCGGCGATCGTCGAACCCAGGGCGAGCAGCGTGACGAGGATCGCCTTCGAAACGCGAGGCGCGCCACCGGGTGGCTGTGTACCTTCCACCAAAGGGTCCCGTTTCTTCTGTTGGGATGAGTGACCCCGACCGAGGGCTCCGCCGGAAAGCCGTGGAAAGTTGTCCGGCGGGGCCTGTCAGGCACCTCGGATTCTGTGGGATGCATGGCCGGAATAACCAACAGAATCAGGCAGTTGTGGTCTTCTTCACCACTCGCCCGTTCGGGTGGACGAGCCGCCCGGAACCCTCATAGACCTGTGAGGTCATGGGGCGAAGCGAGCCGCCAGGCGGACGGTGGCGCCACGAGTGGAGGAGCGCCTACTCCATTCGTGGGTACGTCATTTGACCCCAGCTCACATCAGCTCGGATCTGTGGAGCTGCCACGCGATGAGCACACCACCATCCCCGGTGCCTCCAGCACCTGCCTGGGTGCCCTGCGCGCACGGTGCGGACTCGGCAACCGACCCGTCGGCTGCCGGGGCATCCATGTCCCCGGCCACACCATGTGCCTCCGATACCCTTCTGAGCCAGCTCCTGGTTGCACTCACCTCTGCCTGCTGACGGGGAATTGGGTGTATGAGCGACTGGCTACCCCCCTCTGAATGCGCCGAACACGCTGACCATCTGATGCACGCGCGGGCCATAGATAACCGCCAATATCGCTGTGCTTAGGCCGCCTATTACATAAATATTGCTGCCCTCTGGTAAATGCATGAAGGAGACAGAAACTGCTGCGGCGGCGATTGAGGCCGCTGCGGCAACTAGTCGTATTGGTTCGGGGTCTCGCGCTGGCTCCAGATTTTCAATTTGAGAATCATCCAGCAGGTGGCCAATCTGGTCGTGCGCTATGCGGTTCGCGATCTGAATGAGGAGGGCTCCAGTGTCGTGCAGCGCCTCGTTCACTCCTGAGTCAAGTCCTGCCTCTGCTCGGCGAAGAGCAGCCACCACTAAGCGTGCGTGTCTTTTAAGGATCTTTCTTCTGTGAGAGATGAGCGGCAGTGAGGAACTGGATCGGTGCAGTCTCATAATGGCCATTTCGGACCCCCGAAGAGTCCGTGAAAACTGCCGTAGATTTTCCGGGCGATTTCGCCAGGAAGAAGTTTTCGCTGTCGAAGCTGCTTTTACGGCTGCGGAAATTACAAGGATGGGTTGCAGGCGCGACCGAGTAACCAGGACGGGGATTCCGCCATACCAGCGCCCCAACCAGATGCCGACGCCTAGAATATAGGGGGACGCAAATATCATGAGCGCGACTATTGCCGTCATGCAAATCATGAGTACTTGCATGCCAACCGATGTGACCGTCGCGAAATGCGTTGGCCACTTCTTCCACTCGCTTAACGGGACATGGTCATCAGTAGTTACGAGTCTCCCCTCAATGTGAAGAAATGGAATCGAAAGGAAGACGGCTAGGATTGGCCAAGTCAATGTGAAGAACCATACAAGAACTGGAATACTCAATACTTGTGCTAAACCTGATTCCCAATCTATGAGGTGGCGAAGTCGCAAAGCCGCCCTCACTCTGGCAGGAGCTGGCGTTGCAAGGTCCAGATCGAGCAATGCTCGGTTGAGTTGGGTGATGGCCTGGTCTGCCGTCGAGCGGGTCTTGCCTCCTCGGGACCAGCGGAAGAAATAGCCGGCGAGGACCTCGGCCAACTGGCGCGCGCGGGGATGGGGCATGCCTCCGTACTGTTCCAGAAGATGGACGGGGCCGTCGGGATATCGCAGGAAGTAAGCCAGTCATTATCCGCTGCTCCGGCCCCGGATTATTGGGCGTCGATGTCATCCTCCCTTGCAATGCGACGGAAGTACTTGTCGCTGTAGCTGGTGAGGCGGACAGGGGTGTCGATGCCAGCGCCCACCGGCGCCAGCGCCCACTTCTCGTACGGCCATGCCCTGGACCGGATAGCGCACCTTGGCGGGCGCCCGGACGGCGGGCTGGTTGTTGACCGGCGTCGCGCTGCGCGAGGGCCCGGCTACAGCTCTGAACAGGTCGGCCGCGCTCACACGTTGTCCCTCCGGTCAGAGGTCGCGCCACCTGCCGACGTAGCGTTGCCGGCCTGTTCCTGCATCACCAGTCGGTAATGCTCAGCGAGCACCTCGGACCTGAAAGGCCCTGATGGGTCGAGAGGTCGGCCTGATCGCGCCTGCTCCATGGTGGCTGCGAGGATCATGACCTGGGCGCGGATCTCCGGCGGCATCTGCACGCTGCCGTGGGCGATCAGGTTGCGCACCTGCTGGAGGCTGCGCTCGAACTCGGAGAAGGCCGCTGCGACCGTCTCGCGCTCATCGGCGTGGAGGGCCCGGAACGGGGGAGTTGTCTCCTCGGCCCCCGGGGCCGCCTCCTCGTACACGTGAGTGATCTTGGCTGTCCATTTCTCTCGCTCGCCGGGGGCCAGTCGAGCTGCCAGGCCATCGGCCACTTTCCGTGCGCCGGCTGTGGACTGCCCCGACACCGCCCGGTGCACGGCGGACCGAGACAGCCCGGTGGCGTCCGCCAGCTCTCGCACACTCGGTCGTCCCGCCAGTCGATACAGGTCGTGGACAACAGTGCGCTGCTGCGCCTCGCGGGCGGCAGACTCCATCACCCTGTTCGCATCGGAGGGCGGCGCGCCAAGGTCCGCGCCCTTGATGTCCTCGGTTCTCCGGGCACGTCTCCTCACTGCCCTGGCGGCATAGGCGGACCCACGCGCTGTTTCCCACAGGGTGCGCAGCTCCTGCTCGTCGGCCTTGGTGGCGCGGGCAATGGCCATGACTATTTGCAGGGTGGGGATCGTCCGGCCGGCGAAGGCATCGCTAAGCGTCGAAATCGGGATCATGGTTAGGCGACTGAGCTCCCGGAGAGTCAGGTTCTCGGCGGCGCGCAGTTCCCGTAGCCGCATGACCAGTTCCCGCACGGGGCCGGGAATCCCTGCCGCTACTGGCCTCGTCGGCCTTCCTGCCACTCTGACCTCCATGTTTGTCCAGCATTCCCACTCGTCCCTATTATTCGGGGACACTGGTCTTCCGGGGGTCGAGCCGCGGCCCCCGGAAGGTGATCCTCAATGAGGGGGAGGCGTGACGACCAACGCCTGGGGCCTGTTCACCGTATTCGGTCTGCTCTTCGCCGTGGGGGCCACGCTCACCACGTATCGTCTCGCGGTGGCCGATGCGCTCGGCCCGATCCCGCTCTGGTCCTGGACCGGCGGGGCGGCCGTGGTCGCCGTGGTCGACATCGGTGCGGTATACGGCGCGCTGCTCGACCTCACGAACGGCGCGCCCAGCGGGAGTCGGATCGGCTGGACTGCCGCCGTGGTCGTCGCCGCAGTGATGTTCGCCGCCCTGGTCTTCAGCCTGACCGGCGGCAGCGCAACCGCACCCACGCCGCGCTGGTTGCGCTGGCGGATTGCGGGCTGCGCCTTCAGTGGCGTACTCACCGTGGTCGGGGTGGTCTGCGCCTTCGTGAACTGACGCGTTAGCCCCCTCGGGCGCCGGGCGGAGCATGCCGCTCCTCCGGCGCCCTTTTCGTGTCCCGGGTCCGAAGGTCGGGCCGTGGTGACGCCCTCCTCTACCGAGGTCCTGACGTCTGTCCGGGTGGCCTCTGTCATGCGCACAGGATAACCGTGATTATCTTGTAACTTTTGAGTCATCCAGTGCCGCGCGCAGCGCACTTCTGGGGGTGGACCGGCCCTCACCGGAACGTGGACCTTCCGCCGCCGGACCGAGTGGCCATGTATCGCTGCGCGCGGCCAACTGGCGCTGAGCGTCACAACAGCACGGCAGTCGCGACTTGAATCATTCGAACTGATGACCGAATATCGAGTCATGAGTGCAAGACCGGGGGCGAGCGAGCGGGCAGACGAGCGTGTTGCCGAGTCGGTGTACGGGGCGTCGATCGGCGGTTTGCTACCTGAGGGGCGTATCCGTCCCGGAACCGCGGTGAGCGCGGGCGGTGACATGCCCCTGCTTCTGGCACTCGCCGCCGAGGCGTCCGTCGGCACGGCTGGTTGGGCGGCGGTCGGCCTGCCGCAGATGGGTGCACTCGCGGCCAAGTCCGTCGGGCTGGATCTGGCGAGCGGTCTGTGGGTTGACGAGCCCGGACGTCAGTGGGCGCAGGTGGTGGCCACCTTGGCTGAGGTGGTCCCGGTCGTCCTGGTGGGACAGCTCGGTACGGTGCCCGGCCAGATCGCTCGTCGGCTAGCTGCCGTGCTGCGGCGCAGCGGGTCGGTGTTGTTGGCCGCCGGGTCGTGGGATGGCGCCGAGGTCCGGATGAACGTGGTGTCCGCGGCGTGGGAGGGGGTCAGCGAGGGGCATGGAGTGTTGCGAGGTCGGCGGGTGCGGGTGGCGGCCGTTGGGCGCGGCGCGTCTGCGGTACCGCGGTATGCGGACATGTGGCTGCCCGGCCCCGACGGCCGAGTCGCTCCCTTGCCCACGGGCGCTGCTGTACCGGACGGTCCCGCGACCGTGTCCGACGTCCAACACGGGGAGCGGCCGGTACTGCGCGTGGTGGGGTGACCGCGATGGTCAGCAGGATCATCGTCGGCTGGATCCCCGACTATCCGGTCATCGCCGCCGGAGACCTGGACGCTGGTCCGATCGCCGTTGTCCATCGCGACGAGGTGGTGGCCTGTTCGGGGTCCGCGCGCATGGCGGGCGTGCGGCGCCGGATGCGGGTGCGCGTGGCGCAGTCCCGTTGCCCGCAGTTGCGTGTGGTCGAGAGGGATCTCGCCGCCGAGTTCCGTGTCTTCGAGCCCGCCGTACGGCACATCGAGGACACGGTCATGCCGCGCCTGGAGGTGATCAGGCCCGGGTTGGTCGCCGCGCCCGCCCGTGGCCCGTCCCGATACTGGGGTGGCGAGCCGCACCTGGTCGAACGCCTTGCCGCAGCCCTGGACGAGGTGGATCTTCATGCCCGGGCGGGCATCGCCGACTCGGTCTTCACGGCGGCGCTTGCCGCCCGCACCGGACAGCTCGTCGCCCCGGGCGGTGACGCGGCCTGGCTGGCCCCCTACCCGGTGGGAGTCTTGGGTCTGCCCCGGCTGGCGGAGCTGCTGGAGCGTTTGGGTGTCCGCACGGTCGGCGCGTTCGCGGCGCTGCCCGAGAAGAGGGTGCTGGCCCGGTTCGGCGCCGAGGGTATCGCCGCCCACCGCACCGCTCGCGGACACCATGAGCGCCCTCTCGCCGTACGGACGGGTTCTGGCGGGCACACTGTGTCGTACGTCTTTGAGCCGGCCGTGCACCTCCTGGACCCCGTCGTGTTCGCCGCGAAGGCGTCCGCCGAGCAGCTCCACGAGCGGCTGATGGCGGCCGGAGTGGTGTGTGCCCGGCTGGAGACCGTCGTGGAGCTGGTCGGCGGCCGGAGTCTGTCGAGGACCTTCCGTCACGAAGGACGGCTGTCGTCTCTGGCGGTGGCCGAGCGGGTGCGCGGCGTCCTGCAAGCGTGGTCCGACGCTGGCCTGCTCGATGCCGGCGGCGAAGCGGGCATCGTCAAGCTGGTGCTGCGTCCGGAGCAGTTGACGGCGGCCACCGGTCGCCAGAGTGCCTTGTTCGGCGAGGGGCGCACATCGGAGGAGATCGAGCGCGCGGTTGCCCGGGTGCAGGCGATGCTCGGCCACCGGGCCGTCGTGCGTGCCGAGTTGGGCGGTGGCCGGGGTCCGTCGGACCAGGTCCGCCTCGTCCCGTTCGGCGATCTCGACAGCGGACCGCGCCTGCCCGACGGGCCCTGGCCGGGGCGGCTGCCCGCCCCGCACCCGGCCACCGTGTTTCCACGGTGGCTGCCGGCCCAGCTCACCGACCCCCGCGCCCAGCAGGTGACCGTCTCGGGACGTCTGGCCCTGTCTGCCACACCCGACCGGCTCACGGTCGAGGGCCACGGTGAGGCCGTGGTGGACGGGTGGAGCGGCCCGTGGCCGGTCCTGGAACGGTGGTGGGATCGTGACCGTGGTCGTCGGATCGCCCGCATGCAGATCACGACCGCCGACGGTCACGCCTGGCTGCTGACGATCGAACACGGCCGCTGGTGGGCCGAGGCCCACTATGGGTGAGAACGCCGCCACCGTCCTGCACCTTCCCACCACCCGCTCCACGGCCGCTCGTCGGCCGGGTGGCGGGGAGCCGGGCTGGGTCGAACTCCACGCTCACAGCGCCTTCTCCTTCCTTCGGGGCGCTGCTCAGCCGGACGAACTCGTCGCCGAGGCCGGGCGCTTGGGCATCACGGCGCTGGCGGTCACCGACCGGGACGGCCTGTACGCCGCACGGCGCCTGGCCGAGGCCGCGACCCCGACCGGGATCAGCACCGTATACGGCGCCGAACTCACCCTCGGCGACGCGGAGTTGGGTACCCCCGTGGTGCTCGCCCGCAGCGTGGAGGGCTTCCGGCTGCTGTCGGCGGCGATCAGCGCAGCCCAGCTGGCCGGTGCCAAGAACGCCCCCGTCTACGACCTGAACTTGTTGTCCACGGCCGCCGGCAGCGGCCACTGGGCGGTCCTGCCCGGCTGCCCCGCCTCCGACGCAGAACGACGGGACGTCACCTCGGTCGCCCACCGCCTGGGCCGCCTGAGCGATGTCTTCGGCACCGGCAACGTGTACGCCGAACTCTTCGATCACCATCTTCCCGGCGATTCCGTGGCCAACGACGTCACCGTCGTCGCCGCCCGACGCCTGGGCCTGCCCGTCGTGGCGACCGGCGCCGTCCACTACGCCACACCTCATCAGGCCCGACTCGCCCAGGCGCTCACCGCACTGCGCCGCCGCGAAACCCTGGACAAGGCGGCCGGCCACCTCATGCCGGCCCCGACCGCTCACCTGCGCTCGTACGAGGAGATGCGACAGCGGATGGCCCGCTACCCCGGCGTGCTGGAGACCACCCTCGACCTCGGCCGCACCAGCGTGATCGACCTCGATGCCCTGCAGCCCCAGCTTCCCGGCTTCCCCACCCCCGCCGGGTTCACCGAGGACACGTGGCTGCGCTACCTCGCCGAACGTGCCTGCGCCGCGCGGTACGCGGACCGCGACGATCCCGACCGCGAGGCGCGCGCGGCGTGGAAACAGCTCGACCATGAACTCGGCGTGATCAGCGCGCTGGGCATGGCTGGCTACGTGCTGATCGTTCACGACATCGTGCAGTTCGCCGTCGGACGCGGCATCTGGTGCCAGGGTCGCGGCTCCGCCGCCAGCAGCGTGGTCTGCTACGTCCTGGGCATCACCGCCGTCGACGCCCTCAAAAATGGCCTGTTGTTCGAACGGTTCCTCAGCGTCGAGAAGGCCGGCCCGCCGGACATCGACATCGACTTTGAGGCCGGACGCCGCGAGGAGGTCATCCAGTATGTCTACCGGCGCTACGGGCGTGATCATGCCGCGCAGGTCGCCAACGTGATCAGCTATCAACCCCGGCTCGCGGTGCACGACGCGGCCAGGGTCCTGGGCTACCCGGCCGCCCAGATCCGGGAGATGACCCGGCACATCCACCACACCCCGCCCGGCCCCGGCACCGACCTGCCGGCCGAGGTGCGCGGCCTTGCCGCCCAACTCCACACGCTGCCACGGCACTTGGGTATTCATGTCGGCGGCATGGTGCTGACCCGGCAGCCGCTGGGGGAGGTGATGCCGCTGGAGTGGGCCACCGCGGAGGGCCGCTCCGTTCTCCAGGGCGACAAGGACGATGTGGCCGCCGCCGGCCTCATCAAGATCGACCTGTTGGGGCTGGGGACCCTCGGTGCCCTGCACACCGCCTGCGATCTGATCGCCGAGCATTACGGCGTACGCCTCGACCTCGCCTCGATCCCGCCCGACGACCCGGACGTCTACAACATGATCGCCCGAGCAGACACCATCGGGGTCTTCCAGGTCGAGTCCCGCGCCCAGATCAGCACCCTGCCCCAGCTGCGGCCGGAGAACTTCAACGACCTGGCCATCGCCGCCTCGATCATCCGGCCCGGACCGATCCAGGCCGGCTCCAAACACCCCTATCTACGCCGCCGACGCGGCGAGGAACCGGTCACTTACCCTCACCCGCTCGCCCGCCGCGCGCTGGAGAAGACGCTCGGCGTCGCGTTGTATCAGGAGCAGGCCATGCAGCTGGCCATCGACTGCGCCAATTTCACCCCCGGAGACGCAGACCGGCTGCGCAAGGCCATGGCCGCCAAACACGCCCCGGAAAAGGTCGCCGAGCTACGCGGCCGTCTCGCGGACGGTATGACCGCGAAGGGCATCCCGCCTGCGGCGGCCGAGCAGATCATCCACATGATCGAGGCGTTCAGCGATTACGGCTTCCCCGAGTCCCACGCCCAGTCGATGGCTCACATCATCTACGCCAGCGCCTGGATCAAGCACCACTATCCGGCTGCCCTGACCGCGGGAATCCTGGCGAACATGCCCATGGGCTTCTACGACGTGCAGACCCTCATCCAGGACGCCCAACGACACCAGATCACCGTGCGCGACGTCGACATCCACTCCTCCCACGTGCACGCCATCCTCGAACCCGACGGCCAGGAGGGGACGTTCGCCATCCGCCGCGGCCTGACCAGCGTCACCGGCCTGAGCGAGACGATCGCCGACACGATCGTCGCCGCCCGTACCGAACAGCCCTTCGCCGGCCTGGAGGACGTCGCCCGCCGCACCCGGCTGCCCGCACGGCTGATGGAACAGCTCGCCACCGCCGGCGCGTTCGCGGCCTTCGGCGACCACCGCCGCGCCGTCCTGTGGACGGCCGGCGCCTTCCCCCACAGCCACCAGCCCTACCTCCCCGGGCTGGGCACCCTCGCCGACGCCCCCGACCTCCCGGCCATGAGCCCGGCCGAAGAGACCGCCGCCGACCTGGCCGCCACCGGCGCCAGCGCCACCAACCACCCGGTCCACCACATCCGGCCCTACCTCGACCGCCGCGACGCCCTGACCGCCGCCGTGGTCCGCGGCCTCGCCGACCAGACCCGCGTACGGCTCGGCGGACTCGCCAAATACCTCCAGCGCCCGCCCACCGCGAACGGCGTCGCCTTCGGGGCACTGGAGGACGAGACCGCGATGGTGAACCTCGTCTTCTCCCCACCCGTGTGGGAACGCTGCCACCGCACCCTGCTGGAAGCCGCCGCCGTCCTCCTGGACGGACATGTGGAGCGGTCGTACGGCGCGGTCAACATCATCGTCCACCAGGCCGAGCCTGTGACGGTGTCGACCACAGCCCGGCCTGGCCCTCGGTAGTAACTCCAGCTGGTGGGCCTTGATTTCGCTGGTCTGCAGTGGACCCGTCCCGCACGGTGCTGACGCCGGAAGCGCGCAGCCCCGGCTCAAGCTGGCGCCTGCACCGACCTACCGGACCCGGAAGATCGCTGCGAGGATCCGCTCTGCCCGCGCCCTGACCTGTGGTTCAGGATGCGCCAGGGCTACGGCGAACAGCACCGTCAGCAGGGCCAGAATCGGGCTGGAGAAGGTCGTTAACTGCGCTTCTAGTTCCATGCGGCAGACCGTACAAGAAGTTGCTTATCTCGCTAATTTACCCATTTAGGGTGTCGTGGGTGAGTTATCCGCGTCGGTACTCAAAACCTTGCAGGTCGGAGCGATGAGGAGCTTCGGCCCCTCCACCCGCCCTCGGATATTGCCCCAACTCGACTGTGTTGGAATTCACTTGAACCGTGGGGGCCTTGGACGCCTCCAGCCGTGCGGTGCCGGGCCGTGGGTCTCGCTAGGCTGCCGCAGTGATCGAGCCTTCCTCGCTGCCCGGCGATCCCGGCGAGCTGCATCTGCGTATCTGCTACGACGATGAACTCCTGGACACCCCGCAGGCCGACACGCTGGAGCGTTGGGATGTGGCCATCCTTCACCGTCGGCGTACGCACAGAGGCGGGACGGGTCCAGCGGCGGCCGGTGCCTGCAATGGCGCGGATTGCGCCTCGCGCGCAGAGGACAACGGCACCGTGGGGTCGATGACTTTCTATCGAGTGCACCTCGACCGCGGCCGGAACGCGTTCTGGGCCATGGAGGAGGAGTCCGAGGAACTGTACGAGACAGCCCAGGTCCTCCTCGATCCCGCGACGGGCTCCTTTACCGACGAAGTCAGCGAACGACTGGAGTACGTCGGCTCAGCGCTGCTCGTCATGGATCGAGTGACACTGGATCCCCCGTGGCGCGGGCACGGCCTGGCGGCCGTACTCGCCAGCGAGGCGATCAACCGACTCATGGCCGGCTGTCGGGCCATCGCCTGCTCTCCCGGCGTCACCGACATCAGCAGCCAACGTCTGACGGACAGGTCCGAGTGGGACCGCGTGAACGCCAAGATCGCCCAAGGGTGGCAGAGCCTGGGCTTCCGCCCCTACCGAGACAATATCTATCTCCTGTCTCCCGCCTCGCAGGACCTTGAGGAGCAGCGCTTCGCCCTCCGCAGGCACCTTGCCGAACTCGGCGCGTCCTGGCGGGCCGGCGCTTCATGACCGTCCTCGCCAACGCGTGAGGCGAGCACTCCAGGAAGCCCGCGAACCCTGGAGGCGGGTCGGTGCCCCTTCTTGGTCCGGCGGCGCATTCAGAGGCGGAGCGATCCTGTCGGGCTCCAGGCCGTTCTTGTCCGGGTGCACGCAGGCCGGCTCAAGGCCAAGGTCGCCGAGCTCAAGGAACGCCTGGACCCGCGGGACGAGACCGTTGCCGAGCTCACAACGTTCATATTGTGGCAGGGGTCACAGCGCCGATCCGAAGAAAGATTGTCGGATGCGACTCCAGCAACGCCCAGAGGGAGAAGCCTCATTTCCACGAGCCCTCATGGAGTCCGCATGTATCCCTCTTTGCACGCCGGCGAGTTCGCCAGCGCCCTTCAGCTCCTTCGTCCACGCACCCCCCAAGACGGCGAGGTAACCGTCGGTGAAGACGGAGTCCCACGGGTGCACATCGTGGTCGCGGTCGAACTCCCGATGCCTGAGCCGTCACTCGAGGGACTCGCGCGGTACACGGAGTTGCTGGCTGAGTCCTGGAGTGCGGGGAACCCCTTTCACCCATGGGCGACAACGGACCACCAGTTTTTTGAGGCGCAGTACAAGGATGCGCCCCGCCTTCAAGTAGCCGCTACCGCTCCTGCCAACCTCGCCTCGCGCGTAATCGCAAACATTGCGCGGTGGCGCGCAAGCATGGAGAGCCACCAATGCCCGGCCAGCCACGGATGCCGCTGCCCCAAGTCGGACTCTCTGCGGGTCATCGACTCCGTGCTATGCACTGCTCTGATCGAGTTGGCATCCGCTGGCGCGGTACCGTGGCCCCTCGTTACCCGCGAAGCGCTGCTCGCCGCTCTCGTCGCACGCAACGCTGCGATCGAGGGCGACGCTGAGGGCGTCGACGCCTTCAGTCGCACTTGGCTTAGCCTCGCCCGACCGGAGAGCTGGCGTGAGGCCGTGGAGATGGCACTGCTGGGGGATTGGGTCGAGGCGCTGGGGGGCGGATGCGCGCACGATCCCTTCATTACCGACCTGCTGCATCGCCACCGCAAGACAGAACATAAGAGGCTGCAACCTCTGTGGGAACGTCGAGTGCAGGGCAAACGAACGGCGCTATTGAGCCGACCTGTTGGCGACGGCCTAACCTTGGCCGACGCGCTCCCCGGCGCACAGAGTCCAGAAGCCCTGCTGGACGACGCGTTCATCGATGACCGGATCAGCACCGTACTGAGTCAACTGCCACATGCGGACACGGAGATCGCACTCAGCTGGGCCCGCACTGGGGGCAGTTGGGCCGAGACCGCAGACAGCGCCGGGCAGGAAGCGACGTACGGGGAGCGGGTGCGGCGCAAGCTCAAGCGCCTGGGCTCCGAGTGCAAACGTCGCCAGGAGCACGTCGTTCGAGGAGGCGGAGCATGACCATCCTCGCCGCCGCGCTGCCGGAGTTCCTCGGCTCGTTCGCCGCCGCCTGCGCATTGTCCCTGTGCACCCTGATCGTACGAAGATTCCGTGGCCGCCACGTCGACGAGGGCGATCGCAACGTCGACACCCAGCAACTACCCCGGCGGGGTGGCCCGGGCCAGGCGGTCGGGCCATGAGTCTCAAGACCTAAAGGCCACCCCGTGGCGGGTTTCTGGCGCCTGTTTCGCACTCCCTACTCGGCTCCTCGCCACACACCTGATCAGGGAAGCGCGCATCCGACGGCTTGTCATGCAGTCCCGTCGTCGCAGGCCAGGGCGTTGCTGTCGACAAACTTTGATGTCAACGGACAGAAGGGGTGGAAAGTTGAGCTTGTCATCCACCCCTATGCCTCCCGCCGCTCACTCCCGGGTCTCTACCTCCCGCCGCTCACGACGCTTGCGCTCTTGCTCTCGCGCGCGCTGCCGCTGCATCAGCAGCTCCTTGCGGTCACTCGACTGCTGCGGCCAGACCGCGCGCAGGACGACCCCTGCACCGGTCACGATGATGAACAAGAATGCGATGCCCAAGACAGCCCACCACGGGGCAGAGTCCGGCAGAAAGAACACGACTTGAACCTTCCGACCTACAAGGGTCGGCGGGTCGCTTAAGCAGCTAGTACGGCGCTCCCCAGCGCGCTGCGCCCGCCCCGAAGACTGATCACGGGGAAGGCGGGATTCGGGCCGCGAGGAGCGATCTGGGGTGATGTATCAAGAGGTCGCGGTGCCCAGATCACGCAGTCGGCCGGCCTCGGCGTCAACGATGCGAGTAGAGCCATCAAGCTGCGGCGCTGAAAGCTCACGTAATAGGCGAGCAGTTCTGCTAGGGCAGCAAGATACTCCCTACGTTGTTCTGCGGGAGGCGGTGAGCCCTTCGTATGGTTCACCCACCCAGGGGTGCCGGGTGTGGTTGAAAACGCTCTGCCGCTTGTGG
>NZ_JBHXME010000116.1:28679-35555 GCF_042721125.1 Streptomyces sp. NPDC058469 | reverse complement strand
CTCAAACGCCGGACGGGCTGATTTTGTGGGCCTGTGCCGAAGAGGTGCCGGACGGGCTCAGTAATGCCGGCCTGCGTTGAGAGGTGCCGGACGTCAGACCCCCGCAGGCGCCCGGATGCGCAGGGCTTCGAAGGCCGTACGGACCCTGGTTCTCAGGGCGTCGATCGCGTGGCGTTGGGCGCGGTGGGCGGTGACCGCCTGGTCGAGGGTGCGGTGGCGGAAGCGGATGGTCTGCCCGGGGCGCACCTGCCCCAGGGCGGACAGACCGGTGGCGGTGACGACGGCGAGGACGGGGTAGCCGGCCGTGACACCGCGACCGCGGTGCAGTACGAGGAGTTCGTCCCCCGCGGGTACTTCGACGGCGCCGATGGGGACGCCGCGGGAGAGGACCTCGCCCTTGGTCACCCGGCGGGGCACCGCGCCCTGGAGGCGCAGGCCGATGTGGTTGCTCCGGGGGGTGACCGTGAACGGGGCGTCGAACAGGCGCTGTCCCGTGTCGCCGAACTCGGCTCGGTCGGGGCCGTCGGTGACGTCGATGGTCCAGCTGGTGGGGAACGGGGGGACCGGCGCGTTCAGGCGGAACAGCGGGATCCGCGAGAACGGGTGGTCGATCGGCGGACAGGCCGTGCGCAGGGCGAGTTCGTCGCCGGCGCGGAGAGCGGGGCCGAAGCCGAGGATGGTGTCGGGGGCGCAGCTGCCCTGGAGGTAGTCGGCCTCGAACGAGCCGAGTACGGCCAGGTAGACGCGGAGTCCGCGGTGGATGCCGGTGACGCGGATTGTTTCGCCGGCGCGGACGGGGACCGGTTCCCACTGCGGGCGTACGACTCCTTCGACGCTGACGTCGGCGGGGGCGCCGGTCACCGCGATGAGGATGTCGCCGGAGGGGACGCACGCGAAGTCGAGGGCGGTGATCTCCAGCAGCGGGGCTCGGTCGTGGTTGCCGCACAGGACGTTGGCGACGCGCGCCGAGTGCTGGTCGGCGGCTCCGTTGGCGGGCAGCCCGTAGCGGGAGCGGCCGACGCGGCCGAGGTCCTGCACGGTGACGATGCCGGCGGTGCGGATGGTGAGGGTTTCAGCCATGGCGCACCACCGGGTCCGTACAGTCCGCGAGGCTCAAGTCGGCGTAGTCGTCCCACTGTTGGGGCTCGATGGGCCGGAACCTGAAGGTGTCGCCGGGGCGGTAGGCGGTGATCGGGTCGCTGTGCAGGTCGAGGACGCGCACGGGGGTACGGCCGAGGAGCGGCCAGCCGCCGGGCGAGGGCATCGGGCAGATGACCGCCTGCCGGCCGGCGACCGCGACCGAGCCGGGGTCGACCCGGGTGCGCGGCGAGGCGAGGCGCGGCACCGGCTTCGGGAAGGGCGGCCCGTCCGTCATCGGCGCTCCGGCGGGTGCGCCGAGGCAGCGCACGGTGAGGTCGGAACCGGAGTGCAGGGCGATGATCTCGCCCTCGGTCAGGCCGAGTTGGGCGGCGACCTCCGGGAGGTCGGGACCGTACTCGCCGCCGTAGACGACGGGGACGAGGAAGCGGCGCGGGGGTGTGGTGGGCGCGGGGTGCGGTCCGAGGCGGTCGGCTTCGTGGGCCAGGACGCGGCGGACGGTGGCGTGGTCGGTGGCGGCGCAGTCGAATTCGACGAGCAGGGCGTCGTAGGTGGGCACCACGTCGTGGACGCCGGTGAGCTGGACGGCGTTCAGGGCGTCGGCGAGGGCGTGTACGAGCCGCCAGGCGGCTTCGGCGTCCAGGCCCACGGCCTTGGCGACCAGGGCGGAGTCGCCGCAGTCGGCGATGGTGACGTTGCCGATTCCGTTGCCGTTTCCGTTGCCGTCGCCGTTGCCGTCGCCGTTGCCGATTCCGTTGCCGTTGCCGTTGCCGTTGCCGATTCCGTTGCCGATTCCGTTGCCGCTGAGGCAAGTGCCGTTCGTGCCGGGTCCGTTCACGGCAGGGCCCTCCACAACAAGGCTGTTCATGTCGGTCACCACTTGCCGCTCAGTACTTTGTCGAGGGAGGTGATCTCGACGCCGGCGGCGAGGAGTTGCTCGCGGATGCGGCCGGCCAGTGCGATGGCGCCGGGGCTGTCCCCGTGCAACAGGACGGTGTCGCAGGCGACTTGGAGGTCCGTGCCGTCGATGCTGCGGATGACGCCCTCGGTGACCATGCGCAGGGTGCGCCGGGCGACCTCGTCCGGGTCGTGGATCACGGCGCCGGGCTCGAAGCGGGGCACGAGCGTCCCGTCGGCGCGGTACGCGCGGTCGGCGATGCCGACGATGCCCACGCGCAGTCCACGGGCGCGGGCCGCGTCGGCCAGCTCGCCGTCCTGCGCGAGGACGACCAGCGACTCGTCCAGGGCGGCTACGGCGTCCACGACGGCGCGGGCGTAGTCGGCGCGGACGGCGACCAGGTTGCCCAGGCGGCCGTGCGGGGCGACGTGGTGCACGCGGGTGCCGTGGGCGACGGCGAAGGCCTGGAGGGCGCCGATCTGGTAGAGCACGTCCGTGCGGACCTCCTCCGGCGTGAGGTCCATCGCGCGCCGGCCGAAGCCGACGAGGTCGGGAAAGCTCGGGTGGGCGCCGACGGCCACCTGCTTCTCCACACAGGTCCGCACGGTCGCGTCCATGATGCGGGGATCACCGGCGTGGAATCCGCAGGCCACATTGGCGGAGGTCAGCAACTCCAGAAGGGCCGCGTCGTCGCCCATTGTGTACGCGCCGAATCCCTCGCCGAGATCGGCGACGAGATCAACCATGGGAGTCATGACGTCCTCCGGGAGGGAATGCCGGAAAGGGGGGAATCCGGGGAAGGCGGAACCGGTGAAGGAAGTAACCGGGGAAAGCGAAGCCATCACGTCTTCGTGACATCCGGAAAATGATCCGCACACATCGGACGCGGACAATGAGACGGACAATGAGTTCGCCGGGCCGTTCCGGTGTGGATGTTCCGCTCAACTTATTCCGCCGGTCGCGTGATCGCCAATATCCGTTCGGTCTGGCGTTATCGCGAACGGCTATGACCCCCCTCACACCCTCCGCTCACCGGGGCTGTGCTTCGGGGTGATCCCTCCCTACGATGAGGCTTCGCTCCACCGGAAGGCCCCGCGCATGGACACCAGGCGTCTCTACTCGTTCATCAAGATCATCGACGCGGGGAGCATCACGCGCGCGGCCGACATCCTGCACATCGCCCAGCCGGCCCTGAGCCAGCAACTGTCCGCGCTTGAGGCGCAGTTCGGGCAGCAGCTGCTGATCCGCAGCAAACGCGGGGTCGCCCCGACCGAGGCGGGCCGGGCCCTGTACCTGCACGCGCAGCTCATCCTCCGGCAGGTGGACCTCGCCCAGGCCGCCGTCGACGTCTCCGGCCGGGCCCCCGCCGGCAGCGTCTCGGTCGGCCTCGCCCCATACAGCCTGGGAGCGGCCCTCGCGCTGCCCCTCCTGAAGAGCGTCCGGGAGCGCTACCCGGACATCCTGCTGCACATCAACGAGAACTTCGGCGGCGTGATCAGCGAGGCGATCATGACGGGCCGCATGGACATGGCCTTCATCTACGGCGCCGGGCCGCTCCGGGGTGTCCAGTTCGAGCCCGTTCGTACCGAGGACCTGTACCTGATCGGCGCGCCCGGCGACACGGCGCCGTCGGGGCGGGGCGAGGTGGAACTGAAGGAGCTCGCGAGCCTGCCCCTGCTGCTCCCCAGCCGTATCCACACGATCCGGCAGGTCGTGGACGCCGCCTTCCAGAAGGCCTCGCTGCGGCTGAACGTGGTGGGCGAGGTCGAGTCCGCGCTGACACTCGTCAACGCCGTGGACGCGGGCATCGGCGCGACGGTCCTGCCCTGGTCGGCGGCGCGGGCCATCCTCGACGTCCGCGCCCTGTCGGTGCGCCGGATCGTGGAGCCCGTCATCCAGGTCAAACTCTCGGTGGTCACCTCGGACAACCAGCCGCTTTCGGAGCCGGCCCTGGCGGTGCACGACCTGTTCCTCGAACTGATCGCCGGCGACCAGAAAAATGACGGCGCCGAAGACGAGAACACCGAGGACAAGGATAAGGATCGGCAATAGCGTCACACGAATCCGCTATTTGTTTCCGGTGACCGCCGCGGCTAGCGTTTTCCGAATATTCCGCCCGACTGGTAATGCATGGCTGCACACATGGCCCGTCACTGGAGAAGAACATGAAGAATCGTGTCCTCGCCACCCGTGAAATCCTGCCCGGCGAAGGCCTGCACCGCCTGTCCCAGAGCGCGGAGTTGGTGGCCTGGCCCGGTGCCGCCAAGCCCGAACCCGTCGACCTCGCCGCACTCGCCCCCGGCGTGAGCGGCGTACTGGCCCTCGGCAACGACCCGGTGGACGCCGCCCTGATGGACGCGGCGGGCCCCTCCCTGCGCGTCATCGCGCTGGCCAGCATGGGCTTCGACAACGTCGACCGCGCTGCCGCCGCCGAGCGCGGCATCGTCGTCACGCACACGCCCCGCGTGCTGGCGGAGACCACCGCCGACCTCACCTTCGCGCTGATCCTCGCCGCCCGCCGCCGGCTAGGCGCGGCGTCCGCGAGCCTCGCGGACGGCTCCTGGGGACTGTTCCGGATGCACGACTATCTCGGCCTGGACGTCCACGGAGCCACCCTCGGCCTGGTCGGCTACGGCCAGATCGGCCGCGCGGTGGCCCGCCGGGCCCACGGCTTCGGGATGCGTGTGATCCACCACGACCCGTACGCCCCCGACGACGACCTGTCGACCTCGGTCGGCCTGGCCGCACTCCTGGCCGACTCCGACGTCGTGTCGCTGCACGTGCCGCTCACCGACGAGACCCGCCACCTGATCTCGGCCCGCGAACTGGCCGCGATGAAGCCCACGGCCACGCTGGTCAGCACCTCGCGCGGCGGGGTCGTGGACGAAGAGGCCCTGCTCGACGCCGTCCACGAGGGGCGCCTGCACTCCGCCGGGCTCGACGTCTTCGAACGGGAGCCGATGGGAACGGAGTTGTCCCCGCTGGTGGCCGAGCCGCATGTCGTCACGCTGCCGCACATCGGGTCGGCCACCGAGGCGACCCGGGCCGCGATGGTCGACCTGGCGGTGGACAACATCCTCGACGTGCTGGCGGAACGGCCCGCGCGTACGCCCCTTCCCGGCAGTTCGGCGGTGGCGGGCACGCCGGTCGGCAGGTGAACGCTCCCGCTCACCCCGCTTGAGTGCTGGTGAGGCCGGCCCACTGCAACAGGAACCGCAGCGCCTCCTGGGAGGCCGAGTCCGGTGGGGCCGTATAGGCGACGAGGAACTGCTCCGGGTGCGTGTCGACGGTGAACTGCTGGACGTCGAGGGTGAGTTCACCGGCGACCGGATGGACGTACGTCTTGGTGAGCTGCCGCGGTCCCCGTACCTGATGTTCGGCCCACCACATGCGGAAGTCCGGGTCGCGGGCGCCGAGTTCAGCGATCAGGGCGGTCAACGCCGGGTCCTGCGGGGTGCGGCCCGCCTCCATGCGCAGGACGGCGACGCACTCGCGGGCGGCCCGGGGCCAGTCGGCGTACAGGGCCCGGAAGTCGGCGTCGAGGAAGGTGAGCCGGATCAGGTTGCGCTCGGCCGGGGGCAGGGCGCCGAAGTCGGTGAGGAGCGCGGTGGCCGCGCGGTTCCAGGCGAGGACGTCCATGCCGCGGTGCAGCACCATCGCGGGGACATCGTGCATGGTGTCGAGCAACTGCCGTAGCCGCGGGGCGACTTCGGAGCGTCCGGGCGGCCGGGCCGGTGCTCCCGGCGCGACCTCGGCCAGCGTGAAGAGGTAGGCGCGCTCGTCGGGGGCGAGGTGCAGCGCGTCGGCCAGTGCGTCCAGGACGGCTCGGGAACCCCGGCGGGTGCGGCCCTGTTCCAGGCGGACGATGTAGTCGACGCTCACGTGCGCGAGGTGGGCCAGTTCCTCCCGGCGCAGCCCGGGTACGCGCCGCAGCCGGCCGTCGTCGGGGAAGCCCGCCTGCTGCGGGTCGCGGCCCGCTCGGCGGGCGCGCAGGAAGTCGCCCAGTTCGTTGCCGGAGGGGGACGACGCGTCATGGTCTGCCATGGCTCCAGTGTCCTCGGGTCGGCGGCGGCGTGCCTGGTACAGAACCGCATAGGCAGAGCCGTCCCTGGTGGCGCCGGGTGGGGTGGAGTGACGGTGGGGGCATGGCCGTACACCGGCTTCTCTCCCCCATCTCCGACTGGAGTGCATCCCCATGCGTACCGATGTCACCTTCCTCAGCGCGGGCCTGAAGCTCGCCGGTCATCTCTACACCCCGGACGAGGAGACGCCGCGGGTGCCGCGTCCCGCGATCGTGGTCGGGCATCCCGGCACCGGGGTGAAGGAACAGGCCTCCGGCCTGTATGCCCGCCTGCTGGCCGAGCGCGGGTTCGTCACGCTCGCCTTCGACGCCGCCCACCAGGGTGAGAGCGAGGGTGAGCCGCGCGGTCTGGAGGATCCCGGGCAGCGGGTCGAGGACCTCAAGGCCGCCGTCTCCTTCCTCGGCACCCTCGACGAGGTCGACCCCGGCCGCATCGGGGCGCTGGGCATCTGCGCCTCCGGCGGCTACGCCCTGGCGGCGACCGCGACCGACCCGCGCGTCCGGGCCGTGGGCGCGGTCAGCGCCGTAGACATGTCACGGCAGTTCCGGCTCGGCGCGGACGGCGCCCAGGACCCGGCTGTCGTAGAAGGCATGCTGGCCGCCGCCTCCGCGGCCCGTACCGCCGAGGCCCGTGGTGCGGACGTCCGGCGTTTCCCGGTCTTCCCCGCCTCCGAGGAGGAGGCGCGCGCGGGCGGCCCGCATGTCTACGAGGGCTGGGAGTACTACTGCACTCCGCGCGCCGAGCACCCCCGCTCGGCCAAGTCGCTGACCAGGCCGAGCGTCGACCCGATCGCCGCCT
>NZ_JBHXME010000116.1:22900-28669 GCF_042721125.1 Streptomyces sp. NPDC058469 | reverse complement strand
GGACGGCGACGCCGGCCAGGCCGTCAACAAGGCGATCCTGACCAAGGACAACACCTGGCCGAGCCTCGACCGGATCGCCGCCTTCGACGCCTTCGCGTCCCTCGCCCTGATCGCCCCGCGGCCCGTGTTGCTGATCGTCGGGCGGGCGGCGGTGACGTCCTGGATGAGCGTGGAGGCGTTCCAAAAGGCGTACGGGCCGAAGGAGTTGGTGTGGATCGAGGGCGCTTCGCATGTCGATCTCTATGACAAGGACGCGTACGTGACGCCCGCCGTCGAGAAGCTGAGCGTCTTCTTCGGCGACCACCTGGCGGTGTGATCCAGCGCGGTGTGATCCAGCAGACAGCGAAAACTACACAAGTAACTTGGCAAAGTTGCTTGTGTAGTTTTACGTTGGAACCATGAACACGAACCCCGGGCCGCGGCAGTCCGTCGCGACCGCGCAGCGGCTCAACGACGCGATCACCCGGCTGCGCGCACGGCTGCGCACGGAATCGGGGCAACATGCGACCGGCCTGACCCTCACGCAGCTCGGCGTGCTGGCGAGTGTCGTACGGGAAGGCCCTGTCACCGCGGCGCGGCTGGCCGCGCTGGAGCGCGTCAGCGCGCAGTCCATCGCGCAGAGCCTGGCCGTGCTCAAGGCCGCCGGACTGGTCCGCAGCGAGCCCGACGCGCAGGACGGCCGCAAGAAGCTGATGAGCGCCGACCCGTCCGCGACCGAACTGGTCGAGAAGCTGCTCGCGGGGCGTGCCTCCTTCCTGGCGCGGGCCATCGACCAGTTGGTCGCCCCGGACGAGCGCGCGGACGTGGAGAAGGCCATCGAGTTGCTGGAGCGCCTCGCCACGACCGAGCTGAACGACGGCGGCATATGAGGACCGGGACCGACCGTATGAGGACCGGCACATGAGGACCGACACCGGCAAGGCCACCGACCCGGCGCGCACGCTCGCGCGCAAGCCCTTCGCCTGGACCTTCACGACCCCGCTCTATGTGGGCGCCGGCCTCAACCCGGTCAACAGCTCCATCATCGCGACCGCGCTGGTGCCGATCGCCACCGAGCTGCACGTCGCGGTCGGCAGCACCGCCGTACTGGTCTCCTCGCTCTATCTGGCCAGCGCCGTGGCGCAGCCGACCGCCGGCAAGCTGGCGGAGGTGCTCGGTGCGCGCCCTGTCTTCCTCTTCGGCATCGTCCTGGTGCTGCTCGGCGGTGTCGTCGGGGGCCTCGGCCAGAACCTGGCGATGCTGACCGTGGCCCGGGTCCTGGTCGGCATCGGCACCTCGGCCGCGTTCCCCTGCGCGATGGTGCTGATCCGGCGCCGCGCCCAGGACGCCGGTCTCGACGCCCCGCCGGGCGGAGTGCTCGGCGGGATCGCGATCGCAGGCATGGCCACCGCCGCGGTGGGCCCGCCGATCGGCGGACTGCTGGTCGGCGCCGCGGGCTGGCGCTGGGCGTTCCTGATCAACATCCCGGTGACCTTGGCCGCGATGGTGATGGCCGTGCGCTGGCTGCCCAAGGACCCGGCGCTGGACCGCGCGGACCACGGTTTCCGCAGGGTCGCCGACCGGATCGACCTTCCCGGCATCCTCGGTTTCGCCGTGACGATGAGCGCGCTGGTCATCTTCCTGATGGGCCTCCCCCAGCTCGGGTGGACCGCGCTCGCCGTCTTCGTCCTGGCCGCGGTGCCCACGGTGTGGTGGGAGCTGCGCAAGACGGGACCGTTCTTCGACTTCCGCGGCCTCGCCGCCAACGGCGCCCTCACCCGGACCTATCTGCGCCAGGCGCTCACCCTGCTCGGCACGTACACCGTGATGTACGGCGTGACGCAGTGGATGGAGGCCGCGCACGGGCTGTCCAGCGTGACGGCGGGACTCCTCCTGCTGCCGATGGGCGCCGTCTCCGCACTCCTCTCGCACCCGCTCGCCCGCCGCAACCTGATCCGCGGGCCGCTGATCGTCTCGGCGGTGACCATGCTGATCGGCTCGGCCGGGATCATGCTGCTCACCTCGCACAGCCCGGCGATCGCGATCGTGCTGGTGTCCCTGGTCTTCGGCGTCGCCTCGGCCACCACCACCGTCGGGAACCAGACCGCCCTCTACCTGGAGGCACCGCCGGACCAAATAGGCACCGCCTCCGGGCTGTTCCGGACCTTCGGCTACCTCGGGACGATCACCTCCGCCGTGATCGGCGGCATCGTCTTCCGCGCCGGCGTGACCGACCACGGCCTGCACATCCTCGGCCTCGTCCTGGTCGGCGCGGGCCTCGCGGTCCTCCTGCTGACCGTCCTGGACCGCCGGCTGATGGGCCGCGCCACCACGACCACCTGACCGATCCACTCCGACAACCCCCTACGAAGCACCCCCTCAAGGAGAACCTCGCGTGAGCACCCCCTCCCTCCCCACGATCACCCCCGAACGGACCGCCCTGCTGGTCATGGACTTCCAGAACGGGATCGTCCCCATCGCCCCCGACTCCGACGCCCTCGTCGAGCGGGTCAAGGACACCATCGCCCACGTCCGTGCCGCCGGCGGCGCCATCGGCTACGTCCGCGTCGCCTTCACCGAGGACGACTGGTCGGCGGTCCCCGAGACGAACAAGTCCTTCAGCGCGGTCGCCGCGGCGAAGATGCTGCACCACGAGGACGACGCCACTCAGATCGACGCGCGGATCACGCCCGAGGACGGCGACATCGTCGTCCGCAAGATCCGCTTCGGTTCCGGCTCCACCACCGATCTCCACCAGCAGTTGAGCGACCGTGGCATCGACACCCTGGTGCTCGCCGGGATCAGCACCAGCGGCGTGGTCCTGTCCACCGTCATCGACGCCGCCGACCGCGACTACCGCGTCTTCGTCCTGTCCGACGGCGTCGCCGACCCCGATGCCGAGACCCATCAGCTGCTGGTCGAGAAGGTGTTCCCGTCCCGGGCCCACGTCATCGACACCACCGGTCTACGAGAGCTGCTGCGCTCCGTCTGACACAGCGCTCACGCCGGTGCCCCGGGGAAGACCACCCGCAGCTTCTGCACCCGTCCGTCGCGGCGGAACATCAGCCAGGCGAGGGTGGGCGGGCAGGGATTCGGGACACCGGCGGGGGTGACCGCCTCCATCTCCCAGATGGCGATGTCCCGGCTGGCCACGACATGGCGCAGAAGCTGGGTCACGCCCTTCTCCCGGGTGCTCCGCATCGCCGGGAAGGGATGGAGGCGTTCCCCCTTCTTGTTGAGGATGCCGACCAGTTCGGTCTCCGCCGGCCACAACTCCAGGATCTCGCCGGGCAGTTGGCCGCGCATGGCGCCGTCCAGCGTGACCTCGGCCTCCTGCCGGCTGTCCTCGGTGAGCACGGAGGCGTCGTCGTGGCCCTCGGTCGCGGTCGACAGCAGCACCTTGGCCATCTTCGCCCGGGCCTGGTTGAGCCGGCTGCGCACGGTACCGACCGGCACCTCGCAGGCCTCGGCGATCTCCTGGTACGAGGTGATCCCGCTGAAGTGCCGCAGCATCAGCACCAGCCGCTGCTGCTGCGGCAGTTCCTCCACCGCGTCCCAGATCCAGTCCCGCATCGCGTGCTGCTCGATGAACCGCTCGGGGTGCGAGGGCTCGCCCTCCCGCACCCGCAGCTGCTCCAGCCCGTCGAGACCGGGCACCTCCCGGACGGCCCGCAACCGCATCCGGGAGGCGTTCCGCACGATCGCCCGCAGCCACGGTCCCACGGCCGCGGGGTCCCGTACGTCGCCGATGCGCCGCAGCGCGGTCAACGCGGCGTCCTGCACCGCGTCCTCGGCATCGGGGCCGTAGCCGAGAAGACTCAACGCGACCGCGCGCATGGGCGCCTGATGGCGCGTCAGCAACAGCCCGAGGGCGCCGGACTCGCCGGCCTGGGCCCTGAGGGTGAGTTCCTCATCCGTGGGGTGGTCGAGGGGCACCATGAACCGAAAGCCTCCATGCGGACGGACCACAAGCCGCAGGCCGCTCCGGGGAATGGGGGCCCGTCCTCTTGAGATCCCACTTCTCCCACTCCACGGTGAACACCGGATGGACCCCAGGTGTCGGATCGAGGGGACCCGTGTCGAGGAAGATACGCCGCTACGGCTCCTCGCTGGCCCCCCTCGACCGGATCGGTCAACACACCCTCGCATCAGGCCTGTTCGACGGGCTCGGGCTCGGGCAGCCAGCTGCCGTGGAAGCCGGACGGAACCGGGTACGGCAGTTCCACGACCGCCTGCACGGAGAGGTCCGTGGCGTCGAGGACGAGCAGTTCACCCGCCGCGCCTTCGTCGTCCGAGACGAGCGACAGGAGCCAGCCCGCGTCCTCGTCGGTGCCGTCCGACGCCGGTACGAAGACCGCCTCGCCGGAGTAGCGGCTGCCGGGCGTCTTGTGGACGTCACCGGTCTGGCGCACCAGGTCGTGCTTGGCGATGCCGTCGCCGTTGACCGTGTAGAGGTAGCGGTTCCGGCGCCCGGTGAGGGTCTCGTTGTGGGTGGGGAACTCGGCCTCGCGGTCGTCCAGTTGGGACTCGACGACACGGCCGGCCACCGGGTCCAGGATCCACCGGTACAGGACGGAGGGGGCCTGGGTGTGACCCGGTTCCCGCACCCCGACCTGGCCGTTCGGCACACTGGGGACGCTCGCGCCGGTGGGTCCGCCGATGTCGCCCCAGACCTTTCGGAAGCCGGCGTCGTCGTAGCGCACCGCGTCCAGCACCACACGCCCCTGCGCGTCCTCATAGGCGTTGCCCACATGGAAGACGTAGCAGGGATCGACGTCGAACCATTGCACATCGGTGGAACCGTGCTCGCGGGACATGATCCCGATCCGCGCGCCGTACGCCTCGGCCCACCGGTACGGCATGCCGCCGCGCCCGGCCAGGGTGTGGTCGAAGACGACGGGCAGGTCCATCCACACGATGTGGTGCTCGGTGATGGCGAAGTCGTGCATCATCGTCGGCCCGGGCACGTCGATCGGTCGGCTGTCGAGCAGCGCGCCGTCCGGGGTGACCCGGTGATAGGTCAGGTAGGGCGGCGCGAACCCGGTCCCGAACAGGTGCAGTTCACCGGTGACCGGGTCCTCCTTGGGATGCGCGGTCATCGCGGTGGTCAGCTTCCCCCCGAAGTCGTACGGCCCGACGGTCTCCAGCTCCGGGGTGACCCAGTACGGAAGGCCCACCTCGCACAGGGCGAGGACGGTGTCGGCGTGCCGGATCACATGGGTGTTGGCGGGCACCGCGGCGAGGTCGACGCTGAAGTCCTCCCGGACGAAGGGGTGACCCTCCAACTCCCTTGTCCTGACCCACCTGTTGCGGTACCACTCGGCACGGCCGCCGCGCAGCCGGATGCCGTGGAGCATGCCGGGGCCGGTGAACCAGTGCCCCCGGTCCTCGCCGGGCAGCGGGTTGGGGCCGTTGCGCAGATAGCGGCCGTCCAGGTCGGGCGGCAGAGAGCCCCGCACGGCGAGTTCGGCGGCGGTGTACTCCTCGGGGACCGGCGCGAAGCGGCCCTGGAGGTACAGGGGGACAGGTGTCTCGTTCGTCATGCTGCTTTCCTTCAAGAAGTCAGAAGTCATAGGGGTCGGACGCGTCGGACGGGTCGGATGCGTCAGACGGGTCAGACGGGTCGGCGAAGCCTCCGTACACCCGAACCGCCTTGGTCCGGGCCGGAGTTGACCGCGGCGGCGGACACCGTCTGGGGCGCGTCCGCCGCCGCGGTGGTGGGGGGCCGGCGGGGCACCACCGCCCCCACCACAGGGAACCGCGGGGGGGCGACCCGGGGGGGCCCGAGCC
>NZ_JBHXME010000116.1:0-22890 GCF_042721125.1 Streptomyces sp. NPDC058469 | reverse complement strand
GCAGGCAACTCGATGTGAGTCAGGGGGGGGGGCGCGCCCGCCGCGGGGGGGGGGGCGGCGGTGGCCCCCACCCCGGCCCCCACGACTGTCACCGGAGAGGGCTCACGCGGTGGTGCCCGACGCCGCCTTCTTGATGAACGCGGCGACCTCGGCGGGCTTGGACACGTACACGGCGTGGCTGCCGCCGGTCTCGGTGACGGTCGCACCGGCCCGCTCGGCCATGACGCGCTGGGCCGGCGGCGGGATCATGCGGTCGTCGGTGGCGACCAGGTAGAAGCTCGGCTTCGTACGCCACGCGGGTTGGGTGATCGCACCGCCCAACGCGTCCAGTCCCCACGGCACTTGGGAGTCCGCGAGGAACTGCGCGTCGTCCGCGGGCAGATCACCGGCGAAGGACGCGGCGAACTTCTCCCGGTCGAGGAAGAGGAACCCGTCGACGGGCGGCAGGATCGGCGGAACGGGAGCGCCGGGCGGCGGGTCGGCGATGAGGGTGTTGACGGACTCGCCCTTGTCGGGCGCGAACGCCGCGATGTACACGAGGGCCGACACCTTCTCGTGGGTACCGGCCTCGGAGATCACCGCGCCGCCGTAGGAGTGTCCGACGAGTACGGTCGGGCCGTCCTGGGCGTCGAGGACCCGTTTGGTCGTGGCGACGTCGCCTTCGAGTGACAGCGTGGGGTTCTGGACGACGCTCACGTGGTAGCCGTCGGCGCGGAGCGCGTCGTAGACGCCCCGCCAGCCCGATCCGTCGACGAATCCGCCGTGCACGAGAACGACGTTCTTCGCCGCGCCTGCTTCCGGTGTGGTGCTCACGATGCGCCAACTCCTTCGTGGAGTGAGTGGGGTGAGTGGGGTGGTGCTCAGAGGTCGTGCAATTCGTGGGGCGGGGACGGCAGTTGGCCGCCTGCGGGGTTACGGGACGGCCGTCACCGGCGGCTGGGCCAGGGCCATGAGGCGCGCCTGGGCGCGGGCGGGATAGACCTTCGTGAAGACGGCGGGGGCGACCAGCCCGACGACGTGGGCGGCGATGCCCACCCAGGCCGGGGCGTCCACCGCGTTGGAGATGGCCAGGCTGACGGCGATGAAGGTGAAGCCGGCTCCCCAGGCGCTGGTGATGTAGTTGTTGACCTGGACGAACTCCGGCATGTCCCAGTACTCGCGGGGGGTCTGCCGCTTGGCGATGCCCAGCGTGAAGGGGCTCCGGACCACCAGGCTCCCCCACGCGGTGGCGGCCAGCCAGACGAACGAGATGACGTCGGTGCGGCCGGACAGCGAGGAGTCCGGCCTGGCGACGGAGACGGCGCCGATCACGACGAAGTACGCGAGGGTGCTGATCTCCAGAACGAGCGCGTCGAAGCCGACCCCGCGGCGACGGTCGTTCAGCATCATCAGCAGCCCCGTGACGAGACCGCCGATCGCGCCCCAGCGCCAGTCGAAGGACGAGAGGACGCCGGCGACGATCCAGGGGGCGAATCCGGGCAGATAAGCCAACATTGATTGTTTCCTCGGTGGATTGGAATGGACGCCGACTAGATGCACGGCGGCCCTCGAAGTTCGAACCTTGCGATGTGACGCCGGTCACAAGTCCGGCAGGCGCCTGCCTTCACGACCGCTAACCGGATAGGTCTATCCACTTAATGTAGGGTGGTGAGCATGACCTGTCGAGAGGAGTTCTGATGTCACGCAAGATCTGGGTTCCGCTGGGAGCCGCCGTCCTGGTGCTGAACGCGGTGCAGTGGGTGGCGTCCGAGGCGGTCGCGGCGGCCGCCTGGACCAGCCCGCCCTACAGCTACGCCACGAACTACATCAGCGACCTGGGCGTCCCCGACTGCGGCACGCAGTACCAGGGCCGCACCATCTGTTCGCCGGATCACGCGCTGATGAACACGTCGTTCATCGTCCAGGGCATCCTGTTCGCGATCGGCGTGGTCCTGCTGGCGGCCACCCTGCGCACGGGCCCCGCGCGCCGCGTCGTCATCGCCCTCGCGGGAGCGCACGCGGTGGGCTTCCTGCTGGTCGGCCTGTTCCACGGCTCCCCGGACGGCCCGGGCTACAGCCTGGGGCTGCACGTCGCGGGCGCGTCGATCGGCATCCTGTGCGCGAACGCGATCGCGATCATCGCCGGATCACTGCGGAGCCTCCAACTGCCGCGCGCGTACCGCGTGTTCAGCATCGCGGTCGGCGCGCTCGGCCTCCTGAGCGAGGCGTTCGTGGGCGCCTCGGCGAGCACGGCCGGCGTCTTCGAGCGGGGCGGTGTCTACTCATGGCTGCTGTGGAGCGTCGTGACGGGCGTATCCGTCCTGGTCAGGCAGGCGCGCCGCCCCGCCGAGGCCAGGATGCTGGAGAATGTCCCGGCGTGACCCCCGATACGCAACGCCCGCTGCGAGCGGACGCGGAACGAAACCGCCGCCTCATAATGACGACGGCCGACCGCCTGTTCGCCCGGCGGGGGGCCACCGTCCCCCTCAACGAGATCGCCCGCGAGGCCGGCATCGGCGTAGGCACGGTCTACCGGCGCTTCCCTGACCTCCAGTCCTTGGTGGACGCCCTGTTCACGGAACGCTTCACGGTGTTCCTGGACCTGGCGACCCGGTCGGCGGAACTCCCGGACCCGGCCCAGGCGCTACGGCACTACCTGCTGGAGGCGGCACAGTGGCGCGCCGAAGACCGCGCCCTGGAGGTCATCCTGGCCAACGCGAGCGTCGACACGGGCCCCGTCGCCCGAACCCGCGACCAGCTCGGCCGCCTCGTGGACGGCCTCGCGGAACGAGCGGTCACAGCGGGCGCGGTCCGCAAGGACTTCGCCAGCGCCGACGTGTACGCCTTCCTGTACATGATCGGCGCGGTCGCCGACCGCACGAACGATGTCGCGCCGGATGCCTGGCGGCGGTATGCGGAGGTGTTGATGGTGGGGTTCGGATTGGAGGGGGCGGCGACGGCTCACACGTCGGCGTTGACGGACGATCAACTGCTTGGCAGTTGGCCGAAGCCTTCGGGCGAGCAGGGGTAGCGGGTCGGGGCAACCTAGGGTCAGTTGCCCTTTCCGTGCCCTCTGGAAGGCCCCGTGCGTCACCGGAGCTACGAACGCCGCCCCGCTCTGCGCCCTTGTTCGCCGCGCGGAGCAGAACGGAGGCTTCCCGGTTCAGCGCGCCCGAGTGCCAAATGCGGACCGGATCCAGACCTCCTGGGCACTGGAACAGCGTGGGCTGCCCGCGTCAACGCCGGGTCGACGTACGGCTGTCCTTGACCTCATGGGCGTCGAACGCGGCTTCCCCGGGCGCGCCGCCGGCTGAACCTCCGGAGCTGTCCCTGCGTATGAATTCCGCAAGGGACAGCTCCGGTCTCTGCCACGGGACGGAAGGAGAGCACCGTGCCCACACCGCCCGCCTCCGACGCACCGGACAACCGAACCGCACCGGACAACCGGACCGCGCTGGAGCCCATCCGCGTGCTGCGCCCGCGCCGCACCGACGCGCTGGCCCAACTGCTCGACGAGATACGCCAGGACAAGGACTACCGCGGACACGCGACCGTCCCCCACACCCCGACCGACGGCGAGACAGAGGAACTCCCGCCCGTCCCCGACGGCAAGACAGAGGAACTCCCGCCCGTCCCCGGCGGCAAGACGGAGAAACTTCCCGTACCCGACGGCGACGCCCGCCCGCCGCGTCCCGTAGGCCGCCCGCGCCTGGGGCCCGGACAGCGCCGGGCAGCCGTGGTGATCGCGGTCGCCGCTGCGGCCGTCGCCGGCTTCGGCTGCTCGCTCCTGATCCCCAGCCCTACCGAGGCCACCCCGGCCGCACCCTCGGCGAGCGCGTCGGCCGCCCCGACGTCGGTGGCCCCGAGCGCGGCCGGGGAGGCCGACGTCCTGACCAACCCCGGCTTCGAGTCGGGCAGCGTCTCGCCGTGGAGCTGCACCGGCAACCCGGGCTCAATCGTCACCTCCCCCGTCCACGCGGGCTCCAAAGCCCTCCAGGGGACGGTGAGTTCGAGCGACACCGCGCAGTGCGACCAGACCGTCGCGGTACGGCCGAACACCACCTACTCACTCAGCGGCTGGGTCCGCGGCTCCTACGTCTACCTGGGCGTGAACGGCGGAACCTCCACCTGGACCACGTCCCCCTCCGCCTACAGCCCCCTGACCGTCTCCTTCACCACAGGCGCATCCCAGACCAACGTGACCGTCTACGTGCACGGCTGGTACGCACAGGGCACGTACTACGCCGACGACATCACCCTGAACGGGCCCAGTGGCGGCGGCCATACCTAGAGCTGCCGTCAAGTGAGCCCGCGTGCTGGATCATGGACAGGTGACACGTCGCCGTGAACTGTCCGATACCGAGGGGGAGTTCGTCCTGCCGCTGCCGCTGCCGCCCGAGTCGTTGCGAAGCCGAAAACGGCCGAACGACCGAATGACGAAAGCGCACGCGGCCGGAGACGTCGACCGGCTGGTGCCGGTCGGCTCCGCCGTCGCGCGGACGGCCCACGAGCATGCCGCCGGAAGGCGAAACGGGTCCCGAGAGCCCTCGGGCGTTCCCGAGGCGGGCCGTCGCCACCGGCTGCGACAAGAGAGCCACCACTGTGATCGGCGTCGACCGCTCCCAACAAGCTGCCCACGACGGCGAGACCCACCGACGCCAAGGAACCGCCCACGATCAAGATCCGGACCATTCCCGGGCCGGCGAACCACCCTGAGCGCGGAGACGCGCAATTCACCCTGGTCAGCGACGTGTAGCCCGTGTACCACCGGCAGACGAGGAAGCGGCTGAGCACCCACACAGGCGACCGAACAAAACCGCAGGTCAGGCGCTCTTCGCCACCGGCTCCAGAATCGCCACGCACTCCACATGATGAGTCATCGGAAACAGATCGAACGCCCGCAACGTCCGCACCCGATACCCCCCGTCCCGAAAATACGCCAAGTCCCGCGCCAACGCCGCCGGATCGCAAGCCACGTAAGCGATCTTGCGCGCGCCCAGGGACGACAGATGCTCCACGGTCTTCTTGCCCGCCCCCGCCCGCGGCGGATCAAGGACGATCAGGTCGACCTCGCTGATCCCCGTCCGCGGAAGCACGCTCTCGACCTTGCCCTGTTCGATCCGGACGCGTTCGAACCCGGCGAGGTTGTGCCGGGCGTCCTCGACCGCGCGTTTGCCGGACTCGATGCCGAGGACCGCGCCCTTGTCGCCGAGGCGGTCGGCCAGCGCGCCCGCGAAGAGGCCGACGCCGCAGTACAGGTCGAGGGCCATGTCGCCCTTGCGCGGCAGCAGGCCCTGCATGACCGCCTTGACGAGGGTGTCCGCGGCCATCGGGTGGACCTGCCAGAAGCCGCCGCTGCCGACGCGGTACGTACGGCCGTCGGCCCGCTCGCGCACGAACGCGCGGCCGTGGACGCGGTGGATGCCGCCGTCGTGCTCCTCGACGCGCATGACGGAGACCGGGCGTTCGAGTTCGACCAGGGGCAGGCGGGCGCCGGGACGGGGCTCCAGGATGACCATGCGGTCCTGGGAGCCCGTCGCCGCGATCGCCTCGACCGAGGCCATGCCGGACCAGTCGCGCTCCTCGATGCCCAGCTCGCTGACGCCCAGCGCCGCGATCATGCAGTGCTCGACCGGCTCGACCTCGTGCGAACGGTGCTTGCGCAGACCGGCGTTGCCGTCGACGTCCACCGCGTACTGGACGCGCGTACGCCACCGCGGCACCTGGCCCGCGGGCAGTTTGTCACCCTCGGCCGGCATCACCGTGCCGTCCCAGCCGGCCTCCTCGGGCGTGAGCCCCGCTAGCCGCTGCAACTGCTCGGCGACGACCTCGCCCTTGAGGCGGCGCTGCGCCCCCGGCTTGGCGTGCTGCCAGTCGCAGCCGCCGCAGCGGCCGGGGCCGGCGTACGGACAGGGTGCCTCGACCCGGTCCTTGGACTCGTCCAGAATCGTCACCGCGTCGGCACGCAGGAACCGCGCGCCCTCCTCGCCGTCGGTGACCCGCGCGACGACGCGCTCACCGGGCAGCGCGTGCCGGACGAACAGCACCTGGCCCTCGGACGTACGGGCGATGCAGTGCCCGCCATGGGCGACGGGGCCCACCTCGACCTCGTACTCCTCCCCCACCAGCGATTTCTTCGGTTCTGCCTGCATGGCGGGGTGACTCCACAACGTCAAAGGGGGTACGGCCGGACAACAGCCCACCAGTCTACGTGGACCCCGCCCGGCCGCTCACCACAAAGCCGTCGGCACCAGAGCTCGGCGCTAGGGCTTCGAGTTCGAGGACTCCCGGTGCCGCTCCTCCGCCGGCCCCCGCCGCACCGCACCCGGCGCGCTCCACTCCTGCCGCTTCCGCGCCCGGTTCTTCGCCGCCACGGAGGACTCCAGCTGGTACGGCACCGACGTCACCATCACGCCCGGCGTGAACAGCAGCCGGCCCTTGAGCCGCAGCGCGCTCTGGTTGTGCAGCAGATGCTCGTACCAGTGGCCGACGACGTACTCGGGGATGATCACGGACACCACGTCCCGCGGTGACTCCTTCCGCAGCCCCTTCACGTACTCGATGATCGGCCGCGTGATCTCCCGGTACGGCGAGTCCAGCACCTTCAGCGGTACGTCGATCCCGCGCCGCTCCCACTCCTCGCGCAGCGCCTTGGTCTCCGCCGGGTCGACGTTGACGCTGAGCGCCTCCAGGGTGTCCGAGCGCATCAACTTGGCGTAGGCCAGGGCCCGTAGAGCCGGACGGTGGATCTTGGAGATCAGGACGACCGAGTGGACGCGGGAGGGCCGGAGGCTGTCGTCGCTCGGGCCCTCGGGGGCGGCGATCTCCTCGGCGACCCGGTCGTAGTGCTTACGGATCGCGGTCATCGTGGCGTAGAAGATGCACATGCCGAGCAGTGCCACCCAGGCGCCGTGCGTGAACTTCGTGACCAGGACGACGACCAGCACCAGGCCGGTGAAGAACGCGCCGAACGTGTTGATGGCCCGCGAGCGGACCATGTGGCGACGCTTGGCCTGGTCCTTCTCGGTGGCCAGGTGGCGGTTCCAGTGCCGGACCATGCCGGTCTGGCTGAGCGTGAACGACACGAAGACGCCGACGATGTACAGCTGGATCAGCCGGGTCGAGTCGGCGCCGTAGATCGCCAGCAGCAGGGCGGCCGTGCCGGCGAGCAGCACGATGCCGTTGGAGAAGGCCAGGCGGTCGCCTCGGGTGTGCAGCTGGCGCGGGAGGTAGCGGTCCTGGGCGAGGATCGAGCCGAGGAGGGGGAAGCCGTTGTACGCCGTGTTGGCGGCCAGGAACAGCACCAGCGCGGTGGCCGCGGCGAGCACGACGAACAGGAAGCTGCCCTTGCCGAACACGGCCTCGGCGACCTGCGAGATCACCGGGTTCTGGACATAGCCGGAGCCGATCGCGACGCCGTTGTGGAGCAGGTCGCTGCCCGGGTTCTCGGCCATGCGGACCTTGGTCGTCATGGCGAGGGCGATGATCCCGCAGAACATCGTGACGGCCAGCAGGCCCATCGCGGCGAGCGTGCTCGCGGCGTTCTTGGACTTGGGCTTGCGGAAGGCCGGGACGCCGTTGGAGATCGCCTCGACACCGGTGAGCGCCGCGCAGCCGGAGGAGAAGGCCCGCAGCAGCAGGAAGACCAGGGCGAAGCCCGCCAGGCCCTGGTGCTCGGCCCTGATGTGGTAGGCGGCGGTCGGCGCGCGCATGGTGTCGCCGAGGACGAGTCCGCGGAAGGCGCCCCACGCGATCATGACGAAGACGCCCGCGACGAAGACGTACGTCGGAATCGCGAACAGCGAGCCGGACTCCTTCACCCCGCGCAGGTTCATCAGCGTGAGGAGAACCACGACGGCGATCGCGCAGAGCACCTTGTGCTCGATCACGAAGGGGACCGCGGAGCCGAGGTTCTCGATGCCGGAGGCGATCGAGACGGCGACGGTGAGGACGTAGTCGACGAGCAGGGCGCTCGCGACGGTGAGGCCGGCCTTGGGGCCGAGGTTGGTGGTGGCCACCTCGTAGTCGCCGCCGCCGCTGGGGTAGGCGTGCACGTTCTGCCGGTAGGAGGCGACCACGGTGAACATCAGCACCACGACCGCGAGCGCGATCCAGGGGCTGAAGTGGTACGCCGACACGCCCGCGATGGAGAGGACCAGCAGCACCTCGCCGGGCGCGTACGCCACGGAGGACAGCGGGTCGGAAGCGAAGACGGGGAGTGCGATGCGCTTCGGCAGGAGCGTTTCGCCCAACCGGTCGCTGCGCAGTGCGCGCCCGATGAGGATGCGCTTGGGCACGTCGGTCAGTTTGGACACAACAGAGGATCGTAGGCCTTCGAACAGGCGATCCTCTACTCGCCACCGGCTTGACCCGTCCTTGACCCCTGTCATCTGCCTCACGAGTGAAAGAAGGGACGAGTGGAGCCGCGGATTCCGTCGGGACCGCCGACTCCGTGTCTAGATGACAAAACCCCGCTCCCGCCGCCTCCTGGAGGTTCCATGCCCGCGACCGCAGAGCTGATCGGCGCCCTGGCCACCCTCGTCGGCCTCGGAATCCTCACCCTGGCCAGCGTGCGCAGCATCGGCCGCCGCTGATGCACAGGGGTGCCCCGGAAGGACCGGGCGTGTGTAGCTTGGGCCTCGGTCTGAGACCCTGATGGGGCTGAGCATTGATTTAAGGACACCGGAAGGACGGTCGTGCACATCGTCATCATGGGCTGCGGCAGAGTGGGTTCCGCTCTCGCCCAGACCCTGGAGCAACAGGGGCACACGGTCGCCGTGATCGACCAGGACCCCACCGCCTTCCGTCGGCTGGGCCCCGGATTCGGCGGCCGCCGGGTCACCGGGGTCGGCTTCGACCAGGACACCCTGCGCGAAGCGGGCATCGAGGAGGCGGGCGCGTTCGCGGCCGTCTCCAGCGGTGACAACTCGAACATCATCTCCGCACGCGTGGCCCGCGAGATGTTCGGCGTGGAGAACGTCGCGGCCCGTATCTACGACCCCCGCCGCGCCGAGGTCTACCAGCGCCTGGGCATCCCCACCGTGGCCACGGTCCGCTGGACCGCCGACCAGATGCTGCGCCGGCTGCTGCCCTCCGGCGCGGAGCCGCTGTGGCGGGACCCCACCGGCGGCGTCCAGCTCGCCGAGGTGCACGCCTCGGCCGCCTGGGTCGGCCAGCGGATCAGCAAGCTGCAGGAGGAGACGGGCGTCCGCGTGGCGTTCCTCACCCGTCTCGGCGAGGCGATGCTGCCCTCTTCGCAGACCGTGTTGCAGGAGGGCGACCTCGTGCACGTGATGATGCGTACGGACGAGGTCGACAAGGTCGAGGCGGCGTTCGCCAAGGGTCCCGAAGAGGAGGGCGGTCACTGATGAGGGTCGCCATTGCCGGAGCCGGCGCGGTCGGACGTTCGATCGCCGGAGAGCTGCTGGAGAACGGTCACGAGATCCTTCTCATCGACAAGGCCCCGACCGCGATCTCGGTCGAGCGGGTCCCCCAGGCGGAGTGGCTGCTGGCCGACGCCTGCGAGATCACGTCCCTGGACGAGGCGGCGCTGCAGCGCTGCAACGTCGTGATCGCCGCGACCGGCGACGACAAGGTCAACCTCGTCGTCTCCCTCCTCGCGAAGACGGAGTACGGCGTTCCGCGCGTCGTCGCCCGCGTCAACAACCCGAAGAACGAGTGGCTCTTCAACGAGTCCTGGGGCGTCGACGTGGCCGTCTCCACCCCGCGTCTGATGTCGGCCCTGGTCGAGGAGGCGGTGTCGGTCGGCGACCTGGTCCGCCTGCTCCGCTTCAGCCACGGCGACGCGAACCTCGTCGAGCTGACCCTCCCCGAGGAGTCCGCCCTCGCGGGCACCCAGGTCGGCGACGTGGAGTGGCCCGAGGACACGTCCCTGGTCACGATCATCCGCGGCACGCGCGTGCTGACCCCGTCCCGCGAGGACTCCCTGGAGGCAGGCGACGAGCTGTTGTTCGTGGCGGCTCAGGCGCGCGAGGAGCAGCTGGAGGATCTGCTGTCGGTACGCCGGGAGGACGCGGCGAGCTAGAGCGGTTCTACGACGAAGAGGGCGCCCTGAGATTTCAGGGCGCCCTCTTCGTCGTAGCGAAAGCGGCGAAGACTACGCGTCGCGCCGGTGGCGTCCCGACGTGGCGTCCTGCCCCTCAACCGCGGCCTCCGCAGCGGCCTTTCGGTCCTTCTCCGCCTGCTCCTCCGCCTCCATCTCCGCGAACACGTCGATCGGCGCGGGCGCCTTCGCGAGGAAGACCCAGGTCAGCCAGACGGCGAGGAGGAACGGCGGGATCTTCAACGCGACGAGGACCCAGCCGAGTTGGGCGGTGTTGGCCCACCAGTACAGCGGGAAGAGGATCGCGCACTTGGCGAGCAGGATCAGGCCCCAGGCCCAACTGGCCTTGGCGTAGGCCTTCTTGCGGCCGGGGTTGCGGGTCCGCCAGGAGAGGTTCTCCTTGAAGACCGGGCCCAGGATCAGGCCGATCAGCGGGACGCCGGCGAGGGTCGTGATGATGTAGGCCAGCGCCAGGCCCAGCGTGTAGAGCATGCCGGGGAGGTAGAAGTTCTTGGCGTTGCCCGTCATCATCGCGAAGACGACACCGAAGGCGACGCCGAAGACGCCGCTGAAGGCGTGCTTGACGGTGTCGCGCGTCACCAGCCGGACCACGACCAGGACCAGCGACACGGCCAGTGCGGCGATCGCCGACCAGTGCAGGTTCTTGTTGATGGTGAAGATGGTGACGAAGAGGAGGCCGGGCAGGACCGTTTCGATCATGCCGCGCAGGCCGCCGAACGCCTCGAAGAGGGCCGCCTCGGTCACCGCCCGGACATCCTGCTCGCTGTCTTCGGCGTCCACGGTGTCCGCGGTCGGCTTGTCGAGCGACGTCACCGGCTACTCCCGTCCGAGGGGTCTCAGTTCGTATTTCGGGTTGAAGAGCACCCGGCGGCCTCTGCTCATCGAGATCCGGCCGGACGCGATCAGCTTGCGCCCCGGTTCTATCCCCACGATGGAGCGCCTGCCGAGCCACACCACGTCCAGAGCGGCGGAGCCGTCGAACAGCTCGGCCTCCAGGGCCGGGACTCCCGCCCGGGGGCGCAGCGTGACCGTGCGCAAGGTACCAGTAACCGTCACGATCTGTCGGTCGTGGCAGTCGCCGATCCGGACACAGCCCTCGGTCTCGGCGTCCTCACGCAGCTCCTCCGACTCCAGGTCCTCCTGCGAGGTGGAGAGCCGGTCGAGCATGCGCCGGAAGCGGCCTGCCGGCTTTTCGGAACGAGGGACAGCACTCATATCTGAAGCGTACCGGGGTCCACCGACAGCAACGTACCCACGGCCCTAGCGCTCGAACCGGTAGCCCATACCCGGCTCCGTGATGAAGTGCTTCGGATGCGCGGGATCCGTCTCCAGCTTGCGCCGCAGCTGCGCCATGTACACGCGCAGATAGTTCGTCTCGGTCCCGTACGACGGCCCCCACACCTCCTGGAGCAGCTGCTTCTGGCTGACGAGCCGCCCGGTGTTGCGCACCAGCACCTCCAGCAGATGCCACTCCGTGGGGGTCAGCCGTACGTCCCGCCCGTCCCGCTGGACCTTCTTGGCGGCCAGGTCGACGGTGAACTCCTCGGTCTCGACCAGGACGTCGTCCTCGCCGCCCCCGGTGGGCTCGGCCCGGCGCACGGCGGCCCGCAGCCGGGCCAGCAGCTCGTCCATGCCGAACGGCTTGGTGACGTAGTCGTCGGCGCCCGCGTCCAGCGCCTCCACCTTCTCGTCGGAGGAGTGCCGCGCGGACAGCACCAGGATCGGCACCCGGGTCCAGCCCCGCAGCCCCCGGATCACCTCGACGCCGTCCATGTCGGGCAGCCCCAGGTCGAGGACGACCACGTCCGGGTGGCGGGACGCGGCGAGATCGAGGGCGGTCTTGCCGTCGGCTGCCGCGTCGACCTCGTACTTCCGCGCCTTGAGGTTGATCACGAGGGCCCGCACGATCTGCGGCTCATCCTCGACCACGAGGACCCTGGTCATGAGACCTGCCTTTCCGGTTGCACGTCCTGCACGTCCTGCATGTGTCGCGCGCCTTGTACTTCTTCTACGGCACCGTCCGCCGGCGCGGGTTCGAGCGGCGGCGCCGCCCGGAGGGTGAGGACCATGGTCAGGCCACCGCCGGGCGTGTCCTCCGCGTTCAGGGTGCCGTTCATCGCCTCGGTGAAGCCGCGCGCCACGGCGAGACCGAGTCCCACTCCGGCGCCGCGCGGGGCATCGCCGTAGCGCTGGAAGGGCTCGAAGATGCGGTCCTTGGCCTCGTCCGGGACTCCTGGGCCCCGGTCGACCACCCGTACCTCGACGCGGTCGGCGATGGCGCTGGCGGACACCAGGACGGTTTCGCCGGGCGGGCTGTACTTGACCGCGTTCTCGACCAGGTTGGCCACCGCCCGCTCAAGGAGCCCGGGGTCGACGGCCACCATGGGCAGCGTCTCCGGGATGTCCAGTTCCGCGCTGCCCTCGGGCACCCCGCCCAGCGCCATCGGCACCACCTCGTCGAGGTCGATCTCGCGGATGATCGGGGTGACCGTGCCGGTCTGCAGGCGGGACATGTCGAGCAGGTTGCCCACGAGGTGGTCGAGCCGGTCGGCGCCGTCCTCGATGCCCTCCAGGAGCTCGGCCTGGTCCTCCTCGGACCACGCCACGTCGTCGGAGCGCAGACTCGACACGGCCGCCTTGATGCCGGCGAGCGGGGTCCGCAGATCGTGGCTCACGGCCGCCAGGAGGGCCGTACGGATGCGGTTGCCCTCGGCGAGCGCGCGGGCCTGGTCGGCCTCCTCACGGAGGCGTCGGCGGTCCAGTACGACGGCTGCCTGCGCGGCGAAGGCGGCCAGGACCCGGCGGTCGGAGGCGGGCAGGACCCGGCCGGTCAGCGCGAGGGCCATGTGGTCGCCGACCGGCATGTCCACGTCGCCGTCCTCGGGCCGCTCCAGCGGCACCCCCACGCCCACGCGGCCCGCGCAGGTCCAGGGGGCCACGTCGCTCTTGCGCTCCAGCAGGGCCACGGACTCCATGCCGAAGGTCTCACGGACCCGCTCCAGCAGTGCCTCCAGGCTGGTCTCGCCGCGCAGCACGCTGCCCGCGAGGAAGGACAGGATCTCGGACTCGGCGCGCAGTCGGGCGGCCTGCTGGGTGCGTCTCGCGGCGAGGTCCACCACGGAGGCGACGGACACGGCGACGCCGACGAAGATCGCGATGGCGACGATGTTCTTGGGGTCGGCGATCGTCAGCCGGTGCAGCGGGGGCGTGTAGTAGTAGTTCAGCAGGAACGAGCCGAGGGCCGCCGAGACCAGCGCCGGCAGCAGCCCGCCGAGCAGCGCCGCCGCCACCGTCAGGGACAGGAACAGCAGCATGTCGTTGGCGAGCCCGAGATGGACGGCGTTCAGCAGGAGCGCGAGCCCCACCGGGCCGGCCACACCGACCAGCCACCCCGAGACGATCCGGGCCCGCCCTAGCCGCGCGCCCCGGGACACGGGCAGTCCGCGCCCCTTGGCGACCTCCTCATGGGTGACGATGTGGACGTCCAGGTCAGGGCCCGATTCCCGGGCGACCGTCGCTCCCACCCCCGGCCCGAAGACGTACTGCCAGGTCTTGCGGCGCGAGGAGCCGAGGACGATCTGAGTGGCGTTGACCCCGCGCGCGAAGTCGAGCAGCGCGGCCGGGATGTCGTCGCCGACGACGTGGTGGAAGGTGCCGCCGAGGTCCTCGGCGAGCGTGCGCTGGAGGGCGAGTTCCTTCGGGGAGGCCGAGGTCAGGCCGTCGCTGCGGGAGATGTAGACGGCCAGCACCTCGCCGCCGGCCCCCTTCTCGGCGAGCCGCGCGGCCCGCCGTATCAGCGTCCGCCCTTCGGGGCCGCCGGTCAGCCCGACGACGATCCGCTCGCGTGAACCCCAGATCGCCGAGACCTTGTGTTCGCTGCGGTACTCCTGCAGATACTCGTCGACCCGGTCGGCCACCCACAGCAGCGCCAGTTCGCGCAGGGCGGTGAGGTTGCCGGGCCGGAAGTAGTTCGAGAGGGCCGCGTCGACCTTGTCGGGCTTGTAGATGTTGCCGTGCGCCATGCGGCGGCGGAGCGCCTGTGGCGACATGTCGACGAGTTCGATCTGGTCGGCCCGGCGGACGACCTCGTCCGGCACGGTCTCCTGCTGCCGTACGCCGGTGATCGACTCGACCACGTCACCGAGGGACTCCAGGTGCTGGATGTTGACGGTCGACACGACGTCGATGCCGGCGGCGAGGAGTTCCTCGATGTCCTGCCAGCGCTTGGTGTTCCGGGAGCCCGGGATGTTGGTGTGGGCGAGTTCGTCCACCAGGGCGACGGCGGGGGCCCGGCGCAGCACCGCGTCGACGTCCATCTCGGTGAAGACGGTCCCCCGGTACGCCAGCTCCACACGCGGGACCTGCTCCAGGCCATGGAGCATCACCTCGGTGCGCGCCCTCCCGTGGTGCTCCACGAAGGCGACCACGCAGTCGGTGCCCCGCTCCACCCTGCGGTGGGCCTCGGACAGCATGGCGTACGTCTTGCCGACGCCCGGTGCCGCACCGAGGTAGATCCGAAGCTTGCCGCGTCCCATGGCCCCATTGTCTTCCCGTCACAGCTCTGTACGCAGCGTCGACTTTACGGCCAATAAGTCCGACAAATGAGGTGGTGAGCGCGGTAGGGGACGTCTTTGACGCATCCCTGATGCCCGTACGGCACCGTACGGGCATCAGGGTCCGGCGATGTTCAGGATGATCAGTTGGGGTTGTCGCCGTGCGTGAGGGTCTCCCAGGCCACGAAGAGGTTGTTGCTGCCGGCCGGGCGGTTGTTCAGGGTGAGCGTCTGGGTGTTGGTCATCGCGATGCCCAGCCGGTTGTGCAGGGCGTTGTAGCCGACCTCGGTGACCGGCCCGAGCCCGAGGGTCAGCGAGCCGCCGCACAGCCAGCTCGGCACGGCAGTCCCCAGCTGGTACTTGGCCTGGAACCCGAGCGCCTGCCGCAGCCGCTCCCCCACGTCGGTGCCGTAGAGATCGGTGCCCTGGATCCGGCTGGTCTCGGCGACGTGCGAGATCGACGAGAGGCCGTACCCGGTGTGCGTGAAGTCGCGGCACGTCTCCTGGGTGAGCCCGGTGACGAAGGTCGACTGGCCCTGCCAGTAACTGACGATCTTCGCCGTGGTGTTGAGGTTCTGGCTCGGCACGGTCTTCGGTACGGAACCGTCCGAGGCGAGGTAGATGTACGCGGCCGTCCGCGTCCGGAAGATCGCCATGGCCTTGTCGTACGACGTCTTGTCCTCCAGGAAGACGGAGATGCCGACGGCGGCGTCCATCATCGCCAGCTCCCAGTTCCCGTTGGAATTGGAGCCGTTGATGATCTCGGGCAGGTACACGTTGCGCAGCATGGTCGAGAAGCGGGCCGAGTTGGTCCACGTCCCGGTGTACGTGTACTTGATGATCTCGGCGGCCTTGGGCCAGGAGGCGCCGGCCCAGCCGGTCTGCAGGGGCGCGTTGCTGTTGGTGTGGCTGGTGATCGTGGCCGACCAGGCGTCCATGATCTCGATGGCCTTCTGGGCGTAGCGCGCGTCCTTGGTGATGTACCAGGCGAGCGCGTCGGTGTAGGCCGCGATCGCGTCCTCGCGCTCGTCGGTGCAGCCGTAGTTGGGGTTGGAGTACGAGCCGCACTCGACGACGGCTCTGGGCTTCGGGGTCCGGCTCAGACTGGCGTAGGAGCTGGCCATCATCTGGTCGTAGGCGCCCTTCCAGGGCTGGGCGCCGGCGAGGACCTCGGTGCGGGCGAAGTCCAGCTGACTCCTGGAGACGTCGACTCCGGGATGGACGAAGGTGGCGGGGGCCGCCTGGGCGGCGGGGCCGGGCTGGGCGAAGAAGCCCAGGACCAGCGCGGTGACGACGGAGAGCAGGGCAGCGCGGCGCACGGTGACTCCGTTCTCGTATGTGAACACAGAGCACCCTCATGAACATGGGCGTTGAGCCGAGACCATAGGTACGGACCAATGAGCCGTCAAGAGTGCGCGCACGACGAAGGGCCGCACCCCGCGAGGGGTACGGCCCTTTTTCGCCTGTTCTCGCTAGCGGACCTCGGTGATCTCCGGTCCGCGCTGCAGCTGCCCCATACCGCCGGAGAAGCGGGAACCCGCCTCCTCCTGCTGAACGCCCTCGGGAACCATCTGGGCGTCGTTCGGCAGCTTCAGGACGATCGGGTCGCGGGGCGCCATCGGGCCCTCGCCGCGCACAACGACCGTGTCCCGGAAGATCTGTTCGAGCAGACCGGCCGCCTGCGGCTGCACCGCGCCCTGCCCGGAGATCACCCCGCGCAGGAACCAGCGCGAACCGTCCACACCGACGAACCGCACCACCTGGAAGCCGCCCGTGCCGTCCGGCAGCTGCACCGGAACCTGCGCGCGCAACTCCCAGCCCAGCGACCCCTCGACCTCGTCGACGATGCCGCCCTGCTGGGTGATGCCGCTGGCGATCTCCTCGCGGACCTCACCCCAGATGCCCTCGCGCTTGGGAGCGGCGAAGGCCTGCAACTGGATGGCACTGTCCTTGAGGACCACGGTGGCGGCGACGATCGCGTCGCCCGCGACCTCGACCCGCAGCTCCATGCCGTCGACTCCCGGCACGAACAGACCGCCCAGGTCCACCCGGCCCTCGGCGGGGTCGCCGATCTCCGAGTCGTCCCAGGGTCCGTCGGGGCGGGGCTCCGGCTCGAGCTTCACGCGCTCGACCGACCCGTCCGCCTCCGTGTCGACGTCGTCGACGACCTGCTCGGCCTCGCTCGCCGCGTCCTCGGCGGCAGTGCCCTTCTTGCGACGTCCGAACACGTCACTGTCCTTCCCGGTCGGATACGACCGAAGCGTATCGATTCCCACCCGCTGTGCCGCCCACGGCGGCGTGACCGCCGGTGGACCCGAAGCCCCCCTCGGCCCGCGCCGAACCGGGAAGCTCCGCGACCTCCTGGAAGCGGACCCTCTCGACCTGCTGGACGACCAGCTGGGCGATCCGGTCGAAGCGCTCGAACCGTACCGACTCGTACGGGTCGAGATTCACCACGATCACCTTGATCTCCCCACGGTACCCGGCATCAACCGTCCCCGGGGCATTCACCAGGGCAACACCGCAGCGGGCGGCGAGCCCGGAACGAGGGTGCACGAAGGCCGCGTACCCCTCGGGGAGCGCGATAGACACCCCCGTGGGCAGTACGGCCCGTTCACCCGGCTTCAGTTCCCGGCTCTCGGTGGTCCGCAGATCCGCTCCCGCGTCACCGGGATGCTCGTACGACGGAAGCGGTACGTCCGGGTCGACACGGCGGATCAAAACGTCCAGAGGGCTACGGCTCACGGGTTCACCTCGAAGGCACGGGTCCGCCGGACCTGGTCCGGGTCGTCCATGGCGGCCCGGATCTCCTGCGGGCGGCCGTTGTCGATGAAGTGGTCGACCTTCACCTCGACGAAGAGGGCGTCGGCGCGCACCGCGACAGGCCCGTCGGGGCCGCCGATGCGTCCGGTGGCGGTCGAGTAGATCTTCCGGCCGGCCACGGCCGTCACCTCGGCCTCCAGGTACAGCACGGTGTCCACGGGCACCGGCCGGACGAAGTCGGTCTCCAGGCGGCCGGTTACCGCGATCGTCCGCAGCAGCCAGTTCAGCGAGCCGAGGGTCTCGTCCAGCGCGCTGGCGAGCACACCACCGTGCGCGAGGCCCGGGGCGCCCTGGTGGGCGGCCCGCACGGTGAATTCGGCGGTGATGGTCACGCCCTCGCCGGCCCGCGCCTCCAGGTGCAGCCCGTGCGGCTGGTCGCCGCCACACCCGAAACACTGTTCGTAGTGCGCACCGAGCAGCTCGCCCGGCGCGGGCGCGTCAGGGTGCCGCACCGGTTTCACGGCGTCGGACGGAGGCTCAAGTGCCGGAGAAGTACCACTCACAGCCGCAGACCTTACCCGCCCGCCCGTCACCCACCGCCACCCTGCCTGACAGCGCTGCGCGCTGGCCCCCCTGGTCCCGGCGGGTTCCCGACACCGTGCCAAGCTTGGCTCCATGCAGCTTTCCGCCTCCCCCTACGACGAGCGCCTCACCACCCCCGCTTCGTGGTGGTTCATCTCGTTCCTGGTGGGCGTCTCCTTCGCCCTGATCCTGCTGCCCTTCGGCACCCTGCCGATGCTCGGCGGCCTGGTCGGCGGCACGGCGGCCGCGTCCGTCATGGCCAGCTCCTACGGCTCGCTCCGCATCCGGATCGTGGGCGACCAACTGATCGCCGGCGAGGCGAAGATCCCGGTGACGGCCCTGGGCGAGGCGGAGATCCTGGACCCGGAGGAGGCGCGCGCCTGGCGCACCTACAAGGCCGACACCCGCGCCTTCCTGCTGCTGCGCTCGTACATCCCGAGGGCACTGCGCGTCGAGGTCACCGACCCGGACGACCCGACGCCGTACCTGTACCTGTCGACCCGTGAGCCGGAGCGGCTGGCGGAGGCGCTGAAGGCGGCACGGGCCGCGGTCTAGGACCGGCCCCTAGCGACCGAGTTCCTTCGGGATCTCACCCATCCGGATCGGGTCCGGCGGGGTCTCCAGGGGAGGCAGTTCGGGCAGCGCGTCCCACGGGACCTGGGCCTTGCGCAGGTCCTTGCGGATGCGCTCGGCGAGTTTCTTGGTGTCCCGGCGGTTCATGACCGCTCCGACGGCGGCGCCGACCATGAAGGGCATCAGGTTCGGCAGGTCGCGGACCATGCGTTTCATGATCTGCTGGCGTAGTTCGCGCTTCATGTGGCCGTTCAGCGCGGCGCTCATGGTCGACGGTTTGGTCACGTCGATACCGCGCTCTCCGGACCAGGAGTTCAGATACGTGGTGCTGCGCTGCCGGAGGTCGCCGGGCGGACGGACGCCGTAGACCTCGTAGAGCTCGGCGATCAGCTTCAGCTCGATCGCGGCGACGCCGGTGATCTCGGCGGCCAGTTCGGTGGGCATCGCGGGCGGTACCGGCAGCATCGCCGCGGCACCGATTCCCGCGCCGACCGTCGACGTGCCGTTCGCCGCGCCCGCCACCAGTTTGTCGGCGAGCTGTTCGGGGCCGAGGCCCGGGAACTGCCGCCGAAGCGCCTCAAGGTCCCGTACGGGGATCCGCGGGGCGATGTCGATGATCCTGTCGGCGAGGTACGCCAGACCGGCCCTGGCCCGGCTGCCGCCCTTACGGACGCCTTCCTTGGCCTTGTCCCGGATGACCGCCACCCGTCGTTTGGCGACGGGGGCGGCTGCGGGAACGTCCGCCGGCACCGGGAGGTCAGCCCGGTCGGCCGCCGGTTCGAGCGAGGCTGATCCCTGGTCGGATGAGCCCCGCTCGTCGTCACGCGCGCCATGAGGACCGTCTGTCGGCCCTTCGTCCGCTCCCGACGGGAGGGAGCGGCGCTTCCAGGGTGGGGTCGAGCCAGTCACGGCCGACCCCTCCTCAGTCGCAGTCGCGGCAGATCGGCTGGCCGTTCTTCTCGCGGGCCAGCTGGCTGCGGTGGTGCACCAGGAAGCAGCTCATGCAAGTGAACTCGTCCTGCTGCTTGGGCAGCACCCGGACGGCCAGCTCTTCGTTCGAGAGGTCCGCTCCGGGCAGTTCGAGGCCTTCGGCTGCCTCGAATTCGTCGACGTCCACTGCGGAAGTCGACTTGTCGTTCCTACGGGCCTTGAGTTCTTCAAGGCTGTCCGAGTCGACGTCGTCGTCGGTCTTGCGTGGGGTGTCGTAATCCGTTGCCATGTCGCGCTCTCCCCCTCTGGGTGTCTGCGGTGTCTCCAGCGCACGTAACGCGTGAGAGGCCGGACTTGTGCCCGACCTGAGGCGGAGATTTTGCCTCACATCAAGGTCTGTTACTCAATCGACACCCAACCGGACCCCTCAAGAGTGATCGGCTTGGATGGCGAAGGGGACCGTACACGGTCCTCGTGCCGCTCTTCAAAGGCACCTCATCGTGTACTTCCCGTGATCAAGACCCCCGAAAACCCGGATTTTCCCGGCTTTCCGACAGGGTGCATGATCACGGAGAGTAGATGGCCTGAAAATCGCGCTTGTGATCGATCACACACGGGGTTGCCGGAGAAGCGGCCAGAAAATTCCGCGCAAAGCGAACATCCTCGTGTGTCGGCGACATGATCTCAGATGGGCAGGGTGACTCGCATCACGAGTCCACCCCCCTCACGCGGCTGGGCCGAGATATGGCCGCCGTGTGCGCGCGCCACGGACCGCGCGATCGACAGACCGAGGCCCACACCCTTGTCGCTGCCTGTTCGTTCCGTACGCAGCCGTCTGAAGGGTTCGAAGAGGTTGTCGATCTCGTACGCCGGGACCACCGGACCCGTGTTCGAGACTATGAGCACCGCATGGCCGTGCTGGACCTCGGTGGTGACCTCGACCCAGCCGTCCTCCGGCACGTTGTAGCGCACCGCGTTCTGCACCAGGTTCAGGGCGATCCGCTCCAGGAGGACGCCGTTGCCCTGGACGACCGAGGGTTTCTGCTCGCCGCGGATCACCACGCCCTTGGCGGCCGCTTCGCCGAGCACCTGGTCGACGGCCTGCTCGGCGACCTCGGCGAGGTCCACGGGCTTGCGCTCGACGATCTGGTTGTCGCTGCGGGCGAGCAGCAGCAGACCCTCCACGAGCTGCTCGCTGCGCTCGTTGGTGGCCAGCAGCGTCTTGCCGAGCTGCTGGAGTTCGATGGGAGCGCCGGGATCGGACAGATGCACTTCCAGGAGGGTGCGGTTGATCGCCAGCGGGGTGCGCAGCTCGTGCGACGCGTTCCCCACGAAGCGCTGCTGGGCGGTGAACGCCCGCTGCAGCCGGTCCAGCATCTCGTCGAAGGTGTCCGCGAGTTCCTTGAGTTCGTCGTCCGGGCCGTCCAGCTCGATCCGGCGGGACAGGTCCGAGCCGGCCACCGCGCGGGCGGTCCGGGTGATCCGGCCCAGCGGGGACAGCACCCGGCCCGCCATCGCGTAGCCGAAGGCGAAGGCGATGATCGCGAGACCGAGCAGGGCCAGCAGCGAGCGGCTGAGCAGGTCGTCCAGGGCGTGCTGGCGCTGCTCGTTGACGCACTCGTTCATCGCGTTGTTCATCTCGGTCGCCGACGGCGAGGACGGGAAGTTGCAGGCCTTGCTGCTCACCGATCCTTCGAGGATCTTGAACGGCAGATCACTGCCCACGTTCAGCGCGTGGGCGGCGAGCAGGTAGATGATCGACAGCAGCAGGATGCCGGCGATCAGGAACATGCCGCCGTACAGCAGGGTGAGCCTTATGCGGATGGTGGGACGCAGCCAGGGGAACGGCGGTTCGGGCCTTCTGGGGTCCCACGTGGGCTTCGGGGGCGCCTGGGGAGGCGCCGGGGTCGTGGCCACAGGGGATCAGATCCGGTAGCCGGAGCCGGGGACGGTGACGATGACCGGGGGCTCACCGAGCTTGCGGCGCAGGGTCATCACGGTGACGCGCACGACGTTGGTGAACGGGTCCGTGTTCTCGTCCCAGGCCTTCTCCAGGAGCTGCTCCGCGGAGACGACGGCGCCCTCGCTGCGCAGCAGCACCTCCAGGACGGCGAACTCCTTGGGCGCGAGCTGGACTTCCTTGCCGTCGCGGAACACCTCGCGGCGGTTCGGGTCGAGCTTGATGCCGGCGCGCTCCAGGACGGGCGGCAGCGGCACGCTCGTACGCCGGCCGAGGGCACGCACGCGTGCCGTCAGCTCGCTGAACGCGAAGGGCTTCGGCAGATAGTCGTCGGCGCCGATCTCCAGGCCCTCGACACGGTCGCTGACGTCGCCGGACGCCGTGAGCATCAGCACGCGTGTGGGCATGCCGAGCTCGACGATCTTGCGGCAGACGTCGTCACCGTGCACGAGCGGGAGATCACGGTCGAGGACGACCACGTCGTAGTCGTTGACGCCGATGCGCTCCAGGGCGGCCGCACCGTCGTACACGACGTCGACGGCCATGGCCTCCCGGCGCAGTCCGGTGGCCACCGCATCGGCGAGCAGCTGCTCGTCCTCGACGACGAGTACGCGCACGTCGCTTGTCCTTCCTCTGTCCACCCGCGTAGCGCGCCTCGGCGCACACGGGCAGGGTCTTCGTGGCTGTGTGACCTCCATCCTGCCCTTTTCGGCCATAAGTCGGCTGTAAGGCGGCCGGACGCGGGATGAAGGACCGGTGTGAGGCCCGGGAATGCGGGATTTTCTCGGTGGGTTGAGGTTTCCACGGAAGGGAGCGGGGGGAGGACGGCTTTACACCCCGCGATCACGCTCTGCACGTGGCAAGCCACCTTGTGGTACGTCCAACCGCTTCCGCAGAGCGGGCGTGGGTGTCCGGCACCGTCGCCGCCCAGCCAGGGCAGCGCTGGGCACCCCATCCGCAGACGTGATCGCCCCTTCCGAACGGCACACCCCCGTGCCAAACGACCCACGACCCAGGACGAGGGGGCGCAGCATGGACGCATTCACCGCAGGACTTCTGCAGCGCATAAGGGCGACCGAGACCGACCTGACGCGGGCTCGTGACGAGGGCGACGACTTCCTCGTCGAGGTGGAACAGGCCGAGCTCGACGACCTGCGCCGCCTCGCCGCCGACCACGGTGTGGAGGTCGGCGCGACGAGCGTCGTCTGATCAGTGCGGCCCGCAGGACATCAGGACCCCGGCGAATCCAGCGCCGGGGTCCTGCTGCTTTCCATCGTCGGCCACCTATCGCTCTTCGCCCACGGGACCCGACGGCGAGGGCCCACCAAGTCCCACTGTCCCCACGCGCCGGCCGAGAGGGAGCCGTAGGGGCGCGCCGGTGTCGAGAGTCTGGGGGTCCCTCCCGCTCGAGCGAAGCCGAGCGGGAGGGAGCGCGGAGGCGCGAAGCGCAGAGCACGGTGGGGCTC
>NZ_JBHXME010000115.1:0-35970 GCF_042721125.1 Streptomyces sp. NPDC058469 | reverse complement strand
GTCGTCAATCGCAGCCGCCATCCTCACCCTGGAGCGGCACCGCTGAAAAGGCTCAGTGCTTCCCAGGCGGAAGATCACGGCCAGGGAGGGGGGCCGGCCGGCGTGCGTGTGATGCTGCGCCGCGGTTGCCTCCGGTGGGAGGGTCCCGCGGCGCAGCATCGAAGGTGGTGCTTGAGGTGTGGCCGGTGGTTACTTCATGTCGAGTGCGAAGTCGCAGCGCAGGGTCTGCCGGTATTTCCTGCCCTTCTGCGTATAGGTGATCTGGCAGCCTCCCAGGTGGTGTTGGACCTGGCCGGTCACGTGGACCTCGACCATTGCGTAGAGGTCGCTCTTCTTGTGCGGATCGACCGTGATGGGCTTGCCTGCGTGGTTAGGCACCTTGGTCATGTCACGCGGGTACTTGAGCCCGACCTGACTGTCCAGCATGTAACCGTCGGTTTCATCGACGGAATAGACCGGGTAGCCGATCACCCTGGCACCCTTGGGTACTTGGGTGAGCTTCACGCTCTCGACGACCAGCTTTGTGCCCGTGCCGTTCACGAACGGCGGGAACGCGAATCGGTACGACTTTCCGACCTGCGCATGGGGGAAGCCCAGGACCCCCACGGCCTGAGGGCCCGTCGCGCGCAGTGCGGTGCCCTCCCGTACCGCGTTCGAAGAGGCGCACGCGCTCACGGAGAGTACTGTCCCCGCGATCAACGCGAACGTTCTAGTACGAATAGAAGACACCGGGTTTCCCGTCGAGCGGTCCGTGTGCACCCCAGATGTCGTGCTCGATGTGACTGTTGCCAGCCTCGATTTTCTGGATGTGCTTCGAGTCGTATGTGGAAGTCACCTTGAGTCCGACGCCCCAGACGGCCACACCGCCTGATTCGTTTTGGGTATTGCCCTTCACCAGCCCGAAGTAGCTACCGGGGGCGACGTAGCCGCGCCACTTGGAGTTGGAGTTGGAGTTGATATACCCGGAATAGCCGTCCTTGCTCCTGACGTCTTTTCCGTACGACCCGACGGCTCCGCCTGCGGGAATCTTGTAACCGGCGGGAATTATCCGGTAGTAGGCGTTGCTGGTCCGGCGGCCACATGTGGTGTGCGCCCGCTGGTACTTGTAGAGGATGAGTCGTAGTAGGCGTGGGCCTCGCCGACCGTTGTGTAGACGATCTTCGTATGGAGCGTCTGGGCGCTGGTAACGCAGCTCGCGAGGGTGGGGGTGGCTGTCGCCGAGCTGTAGTCGGTCCCGTTGACGGTGTCGGCGCTCATGGTGGATATGCCGCCCGTCGCGGACTGCCAGGTGGGGAGGTCCGTGTTGTCCTCCGTGACGTTGCCCGGGTCGTTCGCGACGCGCTGTGCCGCGCTCAATGCGACCTGTGCGTCGGTGGGCGCGTTGTCCACGTCGGTGGTGACCGTGTCGGCGTGCATCGGTGTCGTGTGCGCGGTTGTGTCAGCTCGCACCTCGGCCGAGGCCGCGGTGGAGGCGGAGCCGTGTGCGACGCCGGCGCTCAGGAAGTCCGTACCGATGAGGAATGTGCCGTCGCTCGCCGACCCGCCGGCCGTGGCCGCGAGGTTGAGCACCCCGCCGTTGGCGTCGGCCAGGGCCTGCAGGGTGCTGGGGAGCGGGTCGGGGAGGGTGAGCGACCAGGTGCCGTCAGTGCCGGTGGTCGTGGTACCGACAACGGGCTCCTGGGCTTCGCTGCCGTCGTCCGGGGCCCCGTCGATAGCGGTGACCGAGACGCTCAGGTTCTGCTGCGGGGTACCAGCGGCATTGGTGAACGTTCCCGCTACCGTGGCGGCGCCGGTGGCCGTCGGCGTGGAACTGCTGGTCGGGGTGGAGGTGTCCCCCACCATGGGCCCCGGGGACGCGGCGACGGCCCCGGAGGGCTTGGGGCCCGGGTCGCTGGCTGTCGGGTCGGGCGCCGTGTCCGTGGGGTCGGGCGTCGCGGGATCCTGGTCGGAGGAGAACCAGCCCTGCAGGTCGACGATGAGCTGGATGGTGCCGGCGCTGTCGTTGTAGATGCTGACCGCGCCCTGGGTTCCGGGCTGGACGATCACCTGGTCCGCGGTGGTGGTGGCCGCCTGGAAGTTGTCCACCGACACACCGGGCGGGTTGGTCGGGCCGGTGCCCCACACCTGCAGGTATCCGGAGGTCTCCTGGCTGGTCGCGGTCAGATTGAGTACCGCGGCGGCGAAGGTGGTCGGGATGCCGTCGTTGCCGCCGACGGCGACGCTGACGGTGCTGTGCGCTGCGACGGCGGTGGAGGTCCGGGTGTCGAGCAGACGGTCCTGGATGGCGGTGAACACGCCGCCGCCCGAGGGGGCTTCGGTGAAGTAGCCGTAGACGTCGAGGATGACGTTGACCGACTGTGTGGAGGATCCGTTCTTCAGGGTGATCTGACCGCCGGTGCCCACCGGGATGACCGCGCCCTGCGAGGTGGTGACGCTCTTGTAGTTGACGACCGGCTGGCCCGTTGCAGCACCGGTGGCGTACGCGTACAGGGTGCCGGCGCTCCCGGGGGACGGGACGGTGATGTTGGCGTAGAAGGACGCCTCGTCGGTGACGCCGTCCACACCGTCGACCTGGACGTTCAGCGTCCCGCCAGGTGCGATCTTCGCCTGCGGTGCCCCGGTCCCGTCGCGGGTGTCGACGATCCGTGACGCGTCGACCGGAACGTATCCGCCCGGAGAAGTGGCGCCGGCGGCGGAGGTGAAGTACCCGTTGACACTGACGATCACATCGACAGTGCCACTGGAGTTGTAGACGCTGATCTTCCCGTCCGAGCCGACCGCGGCGATCGCCGAATTGCTCGTGTCAGCCCCGCTGGAGAAGTTGATGACGGATCCCGGGTAGGGCTTGGTCGTTCCGTCGGCCCACATCTCCAAGTAGCTGCCCGACGAGGTGGCGTTCACCGCACTGATGTCCAGCGAGACGGCCGACACCCCCGGAAGAAAGCACCCCGCCCTGCCCGAGCACCTGGAAGGAACTGGTCGACGTCGCGCCGAGCGCCGCGCTGATACCGAGGGATGAGCGAGTGTCGACGATCTTGGCCGACGGGGCGACGGGGAAGAAGTCGCCGCTGGAGGCGGTGGCGGCACCCGCATGCGTCAGGCTCCCCAAGCCGAGCCATGCGAGTACCGAGAAGAGCACGACGGCCAGCGTCAGAGGTCTGAGCCGGTTTCGTCCGGCTTGCAACATATGCGAACTCCCCTATGAATTTGTGGACTTCCCCCCTGATGGGGATCATGTCCGAGTCGGAGGATCGTAAGGATCACCTACTTAAACAATCAACGATATTCACCTAAAGGGCATATAGAGGAAAGGGGGGTGATGGGTTCTGACCTGCATGAATATCCTGCTTGACCGCGCTTCTGGCCTGTTCCAGGGCTTCTTACGCTGAGCTCCGCGCTCTTTGCGCGTTCGCACAATCAGTGCCCCGGAAAGCGCCGAGAGGCGGTGCCTGAGCGGCTGCCCCGCGTGTGGCGACCGTGCAGCGATCCGGGTCAGCCAGTCACCGCGTTCGTTTGCACCGCCCTCCGGGTCACGGCAGGGATGTGCAACTGCGTCGCCGGAGTGGTCGCCCCCCTCGACGTTCACGGCTACCTCACCCTGAACCGGACGAAGCGCCTTGCCGTTGTTTTACCCGCTCTCATGTTTGGCACAAATGTCGCCGCTCAAGGGCACCCCGGACGATGCGCGGCAACGCGTACCAGCTGATCCCACGGCTGTGCGCGTGATGATCTGCTTGGCGTCCCCGGTCACATTGACCGCAGGGGGCACCTCACGGGGCCCAGCGCGTACGCCGAGTCAGGCCCAATAGGGGCCATGGGATGATCTTGAACCGGTGAGGCTGCCACACCAGAGCCGGCTCCCGGGCGATCCGGCAGGCGGCGGTGATGCGCTAGTGGATTTCGGAGCCGGTACGGTCCTGAGGCCCTTCGGGGAGTCACCCCTGCCGTCCGTCAGGATCTGGTCGGCGCGGGCCATCGCGTGGACGTAGAGCGTCAGACATGCGGGATCGGTCCGCAGACGGTGCCAGCCCCAACAACGAGCCCGCCACCGAGCGGACGGCCTGAACGGCCGTCGCTCGCGGTCTACGGGAGGCGCTCGATGATCCAGTCGCCGACCTCCGGCGTGATGGCGGTGCGCGCTTCGTTCTGCGAGGCGAGCGTGAACTCGTCCAGGCCGCCGTCATCGACGGGCAGCTGATCGACAGGGGTGTAGGGGTGAGGTCGTTGTGCGTGTCGATGTTGCGGATCAGGCCGGTGGCGCTTTGGTCAGTACAGCTGGGAGGCGGAAGGCGTCACAGCCCGCTGCCGGTCCAGCGTGGTGTAGGCGAAGTTGAGGACCGTGCGGCGCAGGCCGGCGCGGACCAGCGGGGTGACGCGATGGACGGTGGTGTCGCTGCGCAGCAGGTAGCCGTCGCCGGGCCGGTGGTGGGCGCGTCGGGCGGTGTCGGTCTGCAGGGTGTCCAGTTCGATGGCGTGGGGGACGTATTCCAGTAGTCCGCCGTGGGCGGGGTCGGCCGGTGCTTCGGTGAACAGCACCAGGGCCAGGGGGTAGTCGTCGGTGTGCGCGCCGTGGGTGTCTCCTTGCTGGTGAAGGCTGTTGATGACGTGTCGTTCGAGCGGGTCGCCGACCGGGACGGCCGTGATGCCTGCGATCCGGCCGAGGAGGCCGAGCAGGTGCTCGTCGCGGTACAGCTGCGGGATCAGTTCGGACTCCCGGGCGATGACGTGGCCGCCGAGGGTGGTCATGTGGCGGGGTGACCGATCCGTGCACTCCATGGCGAAGTCCCGCCGTACAGCGAGCTTTCCCAGGCGTCGCACCTCGGAATCGAGGACCGGCAACACCTCGGGCGGCACCAGTGCGGGCAGGGGCAGGTAGCCGTCGGCGGCGAAGCGGTCGCGCAGGACGCAGGTGTACTCAGGCAAGGACAACACGGACACGCCATACCCGGCTCCTCCTGCAGCCAAGCCGCCCGATCGCGGGGCGCCTCATCGGTCGCACGGCGGCATTGGCCCCGGAAGGCAGCCGACGGACAACACGGGATGAAATCCGAGATCTGCCACCCGGCGGCGACCGGCTCCCCAACCTGCCCGGCGGGCTGCGGCCCCTGCCCGCTCCGGGTGCCGACCGGGAACCGGGGAGCCGTCTTCGCTGCAAGGCCCCGTCGCGCCGGTCCACTGCGCCCGGTGTACGCCTTGGAGCGTTTCCGCAGCTCACGCCACGGATGACAGGTTTGCAGCGGCCGTTGTGACCCGTTCGTGGCGGATATCCCCCTCCCTCTTTTGGTCGCTTTCCGTATCCGATTAACTGCTCTACGTGACGAGATGATCTCGACACCCGCACTCTCGCGGGGCCCAGCCCCGCCCGTGCAGTACGACACCCCACCCGCAAGGAGACATCGATCATGGGACTTCTGACCTCAGGTGGGCCCCGCGTGGCCCAGACCGCCGACGGGAGACTGGCCATCTTCGCCCGCGGCACCGACAACACCCTGCAGAACCTCACCCAGAACGCCCCCGGCATCTGGCCGGGACCGGGCGGCTGGGCCGACCTGGGCGGCATCATCACCACCAACCCGGTCGTCTTCCCCGCGACCGACCGGGGCCGCCTCGAAGTCTTCGCCCGCGGAGCCGACAACTCCCTGTGGTGCGACTACCAGACCAAACCCAACGGCGGTACGGGCGACTGGATCTGGAAAACCCTCAACGGACGCATCACCAGCGAGCCCGCGGTCTTCCGCAACGCGGACGACCGCATGGAAGTCGCCATCGCGGACACCAACCGGCAGGTAGCGGTCACCTACCAGCAGGGCGCACCGTCCGGCACGTGGACCAGTGAAGAAGGCAGGTGGCCCACGCCGGGAGGCGGCACCATCGGCGACCCGTCCCTCATCCAGGCCGAGGACGGCCGCTTAGTGATCTTCACCCGCGGCGGCGACAACCACCTGTGGGAGAACGCCCAGAGCTCCCCCGGCGGGGAATACGGCAGATGGGTGGACCGCGGCGGGATCCTCCACAGCGACCCCACGCCCATCCTGGCCGGCGACGGCACCATGCACGTGTTCACCATCGGGGCCGACGGAGCCCTCTGGCACCTGCCCCAGCTCACCCCCAACGGCAGCTGGGGCAGCTGGGAGGGGATCAGCAGCAACAGCGACCCGCTCAGCCACCGGCCGGCCGCCGTGCTCAACTCCCGCAACGAAATCGAGGTCTTCGCCCGCTCCCACGGCACCCACATCAACCACTACCTCGTCGTGAACGGCGCATGGACCCGCCTCCGCCACGACACCAACGCCCTCGACATCTCCGGCCCCACAGCCGCCCGTAACGCCGACGGCCGCCTGGAGGTCTTCTACCGCGGCGCCGACAACACGGTCTGGCACACCGCCGAGTTCACCCCCGGCGGCCCCTGGACGCAGCACGCCTCCCTCGGAGGCAGCATCGCGGACCTCTAGATCGCACGACCGGCCGGCTCAGATGGTCGTGTTGGGCAGCGCGGACGCTCCCACCAGCCTTGGGCCATCCGCGGCGCGCGTTGTTCAACCACAGCACTGTGCCCCACGGCGCTCCTGGGACGTCGTGGGGCACAGGGCCCGCTCGGACGCTGCGTCGCGGCCCGGCTCGTACTCGAAGTGTGCCGGCTCGGTGTTGCGCGTCAGCGGTGGTCGACGTAGGCGACGAATCCGCCCACTGTCAGGCCCAGCGCGCATCCGCGGCGGAAGGACTCGTAGCGCATGACCGGGGTGTGCTGGGCGTCGGTCATCGCATACGGTGCGCGGATCCCCAGTTCCACGCCGCACAGGCACACGACGTAGCCGTGACGCAGGGCGGCGGCTGCCCACTCGGGCTCGTGCGGGACCCAGGTCCGGGAGTAGATCTCACCGTCGGGCGTCCGCAGCTCCAGCCGGGAGTAGGTGTATCCGTAGCACCGCTCCAGTTTTGGCTGTTCATCGGGTATCTCGTGGAGTTCCCATCCGGGTATCTCCTGCAGTTCCCATCCGGGGATCCAGCGCAGGTCGGAGATCTCGGGCGGTAGGCGCCTCATGCCGAACAGGATGGCGCCTTCGATCTGCGGTTCCTCGGGTATCCCGTCGAGCGGGGCTCCCTTCGGCACGACGTACCCGAAGTAGCCCACGCCCAGGGCGTGCCTGAACTCGAAGAGGGCAGTGGGCATGCGGTGTGTCTGTGTGGGATCGAGGGTGACGGTGCCTTCCGCGGTCTCCAGACTCATCGGCACGCGCTCGATCCGCAGCGCGGGGTCGTCGCTGAACAGGATCCGCCCGAGGTCGTCGACCTCTTCGAACTGATGCCGGCTCATCTCCTGCGGCCCTCCGGTTGGTTGCCGTTCCGCGTCCGCGAAGCAGACGACTCGATGTTGAACCATCCTATTGAAGGATCGTTCAACAATCCATACATTGGAGCGCGTGCACCACCAGGCCGGCGGTTTCGTCGAGAGCAGGGGTGAGGGTGAGCGCGGAGGAAGCAGGCGAAGGGCGGACAGGCGTGGCTTGGCTGGTGCTGGTGGGCGCCGCAAGCACCGGCGCAGCGTTGGCGCTGTGGGCGATCGTGCGCACAGCCGTCGTCGCGCACGCCCAGTGGATCGACGTGCTGTGCGCGCTGGCGGTCCTCCTCGCCTGCATGTTCCTTTGCACGTGCTGGTACTTGGACATCCGGTGGCTGCTGTGTGCGGTGTGCCTCCTCGGGGTGCTGTTCCTGCAGAACCTGGAGCTGGATCAGCAGGCACTGCACCAGCACGGGCGTACCGAACACGTCAGGGTCCGACAGATTCAGTGGTCCGCCGACGACGGCATGGGTGACAGCGCCAACCTCTACACGGTCACCGTCCTCGACGGCCCACCGCTGGCCCCGATCGAGGAGAACGGGCTCATGGGCTGGAAGTGGGCGGTAGGCGGCACTTACACGGTGACCGTCGATCCGCAGGGCCGTGCCCCGCTCAGGCGGGGGGACAAGCCCGGGCCCCCGGTGATCCAGCAGTTCCTGCAGATCCCGCTCGGCCTCGGCCTGGCCTTCACCCTGTGGCGGCCCGCAGGGCTGCTCCTGCGCCGACAACGCGTCCCGTCAGCCGGACCCGCCCAGCCATAGGGGGGCTGTGGTTGAGCGGCGCCGGGGCGCCAGGGCGCCGGCAATCTCACCCGCTGGTCGCGGGAGTGTGAATGGTCGGCGTCGTCTCGGTTGATCCGGTCCCACTCGCCGTCGTGACGACCGGCCTGAAATACGCCGGCTTTTCGAGCTTTCTGTCACCCACGGCGGTTGCAGTCCTCGTGACAAAGCGCCAACTGCCGTGTCACGGCTCACTGCGCACGTTGTGGCCGCCGCAGGAGTGACAGATGTCGCGCCCAAGTGCCAACCACCTCGCTCAATCACACCCCGGGCCCGCGGCGATCGCGAGCACGGGCTGCTTGTGCCACAGGACTTCCGGGGGTCGGGACCGGCGCCAAAGTCATCGCCTCGACCTGGACGTCGATGCGGTGCCTGATCGGCGTCCACCTTCAGGAACACGTCGCCGACGCGCAGGGTCGCGCGCTCAGAATGGGCGCCGACGACCTTGACCTCCTCCATGGCGACCAATATCCCGGATGGCCGTCGACGACGCCGGGTCTGTCGCGTGCGATTGCGCGGCTGACTGCATCCCGCTGCCCGGCGGCCTCGTGCACGACACCGACCGCAGACCAGGTCAAGCCCAGCACTTTTGTTGGGAGTCCTAACAGGATGGGCTTGGCCAACCCGGGGCGCGACCGGCCGCAGTAGCCAGCCGAAGAATGACCACAGACCATGACCCGCCGGACAGGATCCCTCTGGCTGCCGAGCATGTAGGTGGCCTCGGCCGCACCCCGCGGCAGCTGACCGACGACACTGTCGCGGCCGGCGACACCGTGGTGACCGCCAGTGGCGCCGATGTCTGAGTGGCTTGGTGGCGACGCCCATGCCGCTCAGGCGGTGCAGGGTCTACGGCAGTCGGTGGGCGTGGCGATGGCAGATGCCCGCGCCACAGACTCGGCAGGAAGCGATCGCGGGCGCGGGCTGGTCGAAGCGGAGCCGGAAGTACAGATCCTGCGGGTTGCCCGCCACGATTCCCAGCGCACGGCGGGTCTTCTTGAGCAGCGTGAACCGCTGTGCCGTCGCCTCAAGACGGTCCGGGCGGTGCCTGCTCGCCAGGCGGTCTGGTCAACATCGACATGAACACCGGATACTTATGGCATGAAGTCCCGGTGACCGCACGGTCGCGGACCGGCCGGGACGTCACCTTCAATGCCACCCACCTGGAGATCTCCGGTTACCGGTTACGGACGTACGCGTTGCCCGACGACTCCGACCGGCCCGGGCAGTCCTGCCTGCTCGTCCTCGAAGCCGAGATCTGACGCTGTGACGCTGTGACGCTCTGAGGGAATTCGGTCCGACGCGAGAGGCCACGCCATGCCTGACTCAGTCCGTGCGAAGTACTACGAGCACCGGGCCCCGGTCTACGACGCGACGAGCTATCGGGGCAATCCCGAGACGGACGCCGGTCTCGACCTGGAGACGGCCGAGATCGGAGACCTGCTTCCCCGTTCCCTGCCTGCGGACGGCCGGATCCTGGAGGTCGGCTGTGGAACCGGGGTGTGGACCCAGTTCCTGCCCGGCCGGGTCACCGCCATGGACCAGAGCCAGGGGATGCTCGACATCGCCCGGACCCGGGCTCCTCACGCCCAACTGGTCAAGGCGGCCTTTCCTCCGCTGCCCTTTCCCGACGATGCGTTCGACCTCGTATTCGCCGCCAACTTCTACGGGCTGCTCGTAGCGGACGAGCGCGACGCGTTCCTCGCCGAGGCGAGCCGCGTGGCGCGCGAACTCGTCATCCTCGACCTGCGCAGCGACGGCCGCACACACACGGAAGGGCTGGAGCACCGCGAGGTGGAGGGCGTCCCCTACCCGATCTTCCGGCGGCGGTTCACTCCGTCCAGCCTCCTCGCGGAACTGGGCGGAGACGTCCTGTACCCGGGCCGCTACTTCCTCGTGGCCAGGGCACCCCTGCGCAAGGACCGACAGCGGTGATTGCTGCGGCTCCGCCCGAGGTCCTGACTCCAGCCGCGCCCAGCGACCCGTTCAGGGCGTCCGCGATCTCGTCCGCACGCACTGTGAACGAGTCGAACGCGGCCTTGCCCGCCCCGTTGAACTTTCCCCAACCCCCTGCGCCAGCACTGGCTGGACTGAGACCCGGACCGCACGGTGCCGCACCACGACGGCGCGCGACGAGTTCTCCCTCGACCTCGGCGCCGAGGCGTTCCACCAGACTCTCCTCGACCACCGCTACCCGCTCTCCTGCGTATGGCTGGCCACACGGCTTACGGACGGGTGAACGGGCACCTCATTTCGAAAAACCTTCAAGTGATTGCGCCGCGCGAAGAGCTGAACGGAAGATCTAATTCCGGCCATCGTGGCTGATTCCCGCGGGGATCAGCCACGATGGCTGTCCAGAACAGGTCAGGGGGGCGGCAGAGGTGTGATGCCGCTCAGCCGACTGTGTCTCAGCCGGTGACCGGGCTCAGGGAGATGTCCGAGACGGTGATGCTGACAGACTTCACGGAGCCGCTGGTCAGGACGGGCAGGCCATTGGGGCCCTGGGCGAACGTGGCGGTCAGGCCGTCCACGGAGCCGCTGACGGAGAGGCCACCCGCGACGCTGTCGAGGTCGGCGTCGGCTATCTCGCGGGTCTCCATGCGGGAGCTGTTGCTCATGATGACGAGCATCCTTCTTCTCTAGTGGATGGGTCGCGATGCGTGGCGCACCGCGGCGGGAACCCCTTGCACGACTCCCGCCATGCGTCGGATCGAAGCACGCTCGCGCGGGGCGTGGTGAATCAAACGCCCCACCCTCTACACGCTGTTCACTCCGGGTCCTGAAGACCGACAAGACCCAGGATCCCGAATTGGCCAACAGCTTCCCGGCGGGGCTGGGCTCTCCGGCTCCCCACCGTGGCCAGAGCGGGCCCACGTCACCCCGACCCACAACGAGGGGACCGTTACGGCTACTCAGCCGCAGCCCGCAGGTCGCCCGGCGTCCTCGACCCGCGCACCTTCGGCACCACCCTGACCGACGATCTCACTTCGCGTGGATACGTGGTCGTCACTGGGGACCACACCTACGAAGCCACGGCCGTGGAGTTTCCCAGCGGCCGCGTGGAACGCACCGTGCTCCCGGCTGAGTTCGACGCGACGGGCGGGAACCAGGAGCAGATCAGGGCGTTGCTCGAACGGGTCGTTGCCGTTTCCGCCTGAATGCCCACTGCTCCGTTCCCGCTCCGTTTGCCCCATCGAACGCACAACTGATATGCGAGGGCCACTGGTCGGACCGCAGGCCGCGGAGACATCGGTGACGTGAGCGAGGAGCGCCGGCAGTGCGACTGTCCGATCTGCCTGCCGGAACGGCCCTTTCACTCCGTCCAGGATGCTGAACGGCACGCCGTTGCAGCAGAGTTGACGGATCGCTGGAGTCGACCTGCCCACCACTCACAGGAGGCTCCTGACTTCGTCGCTTCATACGTGGACACAGCCGAACGGCTGTTCCGGGGCGACCTAAGCCCCGCCGCGTACCGCTGGAGACCACTTGACCCAGGTCAAGTGCGTCCAGATCCAGCGGAGATAGCGAACAAGTCAATGGAGGTACCAAGTGCCGGCCAACTCGACGCAGCAGCTCGCCTGTACGCACCCCGGGCGTGATGTTGCGATCGTCAGTCTCTGTGCTGTTGTGGTTTCTCTCGTCGCGGTCATCGTGGTGATGGCCTTCCACGGCAACCCCCTCGCGACCTTCGGTGCGAGCGGCAGTGCCTTCGCTGCCGCCTTCAGCGGAGGCATGGGCGTACTCTCCCACCTCAAGCGCACCGCATAGTCACCCAGGAGGGGCGGCCGGAACCGGCTGCCCCTCAGTGGGGCTTCCCCAGGCCCCGCTCCACACGGCCGAGTCCGAGATCTCCAGGACCTCCCCGAGGCCGGCCGAACAGGACCTCTCGCCATGCTGGCTGGCTGGTTGGCTGGCTGGCTGGCTGGCAACGCAAGAGGATCAGCCGGCATCGATGCCGGCGCACCAGGTGGTCAGGCAGCCTCGTCCCGGAAGCGAACCTTCAACGGCTGCTCGGCAAGTCCGGTTTCGCGCTGCCCTATTGAGATCGTTTCATCTTGAACTCGCAGGTCGGGCCGCTGGTGTGGGTGGAGATTGACGCGCTCGTGCTGGTCTCGGATGTGATCTTTAGCAGGTGATCGTCTGCCACGGGCCAGTTCACGGGTTCCGGAGTCGTCCGCGCGAGGTGTCTCGTAGGTTCCGCGACAGGAGGGAGGCGCCTGGTGGACGTGCTGACGTAGACGATCGCGCGGCGGATGCGACTGACTGAGCGGACCGAGGTGCTGCGCGGGGAACTGGCGGAGATTGACGCCGAGCTGGGCCGGTTGGAGGCGGCCGAGGTGCTGTTCGGGCAGCGGGCTGAGGCGACGGACGGGGGACTGCGGCCAACGGGCATGGTCGAGCCGGAGCCGGATGGAGATCTGTGAGGTCAGGGGCTGCTATTTCGCCGCGCGAACCGGGGCGCTGACGCGTTCGGCAGGGCCGGGCGCTGGCTTCAGGGGTTCCCGGCGCCACACCCATGGGGGTGGGGGATTCGCAAGCAGCCCAACGGGGCGGGAGGTTGGTCGCGACGTACCGCGTCCTCGACGGCTTCCTCCCTGGGGCCCACCCCTCCCTCGCCTCGCCGGGGTGAAACCCGCCTGCGGCTTGTGGCTTTCCCGGCGTGGAGCTCGCGCCCGCCCTCGTAGTTCCGCTATATATCGCCTAAAAAGTTCCGAGTCGCTCACTAGAGACCAATAGTGGATATAGTACGTTTTTGTATCTAACTTTCATGGCATGTTGGCCCCCCTATTTCCCGAGGGAGGAACTGCATGTCCAACGCCCCCGCGCCCCCGGACCCGGCCCCGCGTTACCCCCGGTGGTCCGACCGCCTCATCCGTCAGCTCGACACCTTCGCTGCCACTCGGTCCCGCGCAGAGAAGGTGCCTGCCTTGCTCCTCTCCAGGGAGGATGGCGGCGATGTCCGGGCACCGGCCTTCATGGTCCGGGAATACGAGCACCGAATGTCGCGGCGGCGGGGCACTCCTCACTTCCAGGTACCGCATGCCGTCGTCGATGACGCGGAGCTGGGCGGCGGGGGCTTCCTTGCCGCGGTTGACCGGGTCGCACTGCGGTTTCAGCTGACCATGCCCTCGGGAAGGCTGCGGTTGCCGGCCTTTCACACCTGCCGGGCCGTCCTGGACGCTGAGCGTGGAGCGGGCGACTTCCAGGCCCAGCAGCTGCCGATCCTGGATGACTTGTACGCGGCGCTGCTCAAACGGCGGAAAACGCTGCGTGCCTGCGCCGGCCTCGCGGACTTCCTGGGCCAGCATCTCCTGACCGGCTGGTTGCAGGGGCTCGTGGCCGCCCTGATCGTCGGCTTTCCCAAACTGTGTTACCGGTTCTACCTGCGGCACTGGGGCCTGCGCTGGGTCGCGGACGAAGCGAACGCGACCTGCTTCCTGGACGCCGCGCTCGCCTTCTGTCAGGACGGCGAACTGGAGAGGAGCGACCCGCGCGTGGGGCGTATTCTCTTGCGCGCGCTGCTCACCGATCTACGGAAAGCAACCCGGGGAAGGATCTGGCTGAGTCATCTGTGGGCACGACGCCGGTGGTCCTTCGTCATCCTCCTTCCTGAGACCGACAACCCGGACGGCCCCGGCCGCGCATTCCTCGGCACGTTCGAGGAGCTCGCCGGTGACCATCCGTCCCGGCCCCTGCTCGTCCTGGCCGCCTGCGCGGGCCCGCCCCCGGACTACGCCGCGCCGCTGGGCGCCGACCCGGACCGGCCCAATGGCATCGCCGACAAGGTCTTCACCTTCCTCAACGAGGGCAGTGACGAGCCGGTACGCCTCGTCACGCTGCCGGCCGAGGACGACGCGGAGGGCACGGCCAAGACGAAGATCAACACTCATTGGGGTGTCATGGCCCGCCGGGACCACCCCCTGGACTGGTTGCGCCCATCCGCCCTGCCCCTCATGGCCGCGGCGGCCGCGGGCATCCTCCTTGCTCCGCCGTACCTCTGGCCCACTGAACCTCCCGCATCTGCGTCATGCGTCACGGTCAGCACCGGTGAGCGTGTGGGCATCACCGACGGCAGCCAATGTGATCTGGCCGTACAGGGAAACCGAGGAAGGGAACTGAGGGCCCTGGAGCATCAGGTCGCGAAGGAGAACGCCCAGCTCCCGGGCGGCCGTTACCGCACCCTCGTCTTCCTCGCTCCTCTGAGCCTGCAGAACGGCGTGTACGACGACCCGCCGATCGGCCTGCAGATCCTGCGCGGCGCCATCGCCCAGCAGCACAAGCTCAACACTGGCGTCCGCCAGAACAAGATGCCCATCCGCCTGCTCATAGCCAACGCCGGCCAGTACTTCCACTACGGCGCACACAGCACCGCGGCGCCGAAGCAGCCGGACGTCGCGCAGATGATCATCAGCCGTCAGCGGCAGGATCACATCGCCGCGGTCATCGGCATCACCCAGAGCCGCCCCGAGTCGCTGAAAGCGGTCAAGGAACTCAACCAGGCCAAGATCCCGGTCATCGCCAACGGCGTGTCCGGCAGCATCATGGTCGGCCCCCACTCGCCGGAGCGGTACTTCCAGATCTCGGCACCCGACGGGCGCATCGCGCAGGTCCTCGCCGACTTCATCCACCACTCTCCCGCCGTCCGCCAACTCACCAGCCGTACACCGCACGCCGTGGTCGTGTACGACCCGACCGACACGGCCTTCAGCACGGACCTGAAGAACCTGTTCGTCAGCGCCTACCGACGGCACGGCGATATCGACGAGATCGAGTACAGAGAGAAGCCCGGGGCGACCAGGCCGGAGGACATCGCGCGGGAAGTCTGCCGCAAGGTCGCCGCGACTGACGGGATCGTGGTCTACCTCGCCCGCTCCGGAGTGCTTCCCAGCTTCCTCAACGCGATGCAGAGTGCCGGCGGTCAGTGCCAGCCGCCGCAGGGCACGACCATCCCGATGATCGCCGAGAGCTCCCCCATCGACTTCCAGCTCCACCCCCAGCTGACGGCGCGCGCATACCCGTACATGACGCTCTTCTACGAGACGGTGAACGCCCCCACCCCGGACTCCCGGGACCCCTATGCTCAGTTCGCCCAGGACTTCGCCTCTGTCTTCGGCGCACGCAGCGCCGATGCGGACGCCGCCGGCGGCTTCGACACCGTGGGTGTCGTCAGCAAGGTCATCGAGAACCTGCTGCCGGCTGACGACGACATCCAGCCCAACGACATCTATCTGTGGCTCACCGCCCACGGCGTGTCCCAGTACCCCGGCGCCTCCGGTGTGCTGCAGCTGGACGGCACGAACAAATACCCGCCCAACAAGGCGGTGTTCATCCGTGAGATCGCCCAACCGGGCGGAATCACCACCACCCTGCTCAGCTGCGGAGTCCTGCCCGACCGGCAAGACCCCGTGACGTGGGGCACTCCTCCCGACAGCTTCCCCTGTCCCAAGGACGACACAGCGGCGGCTACTTCGTAAAGGGTTCCCGGTTTCAGTACCTGACGTGGTCGGAGATCGTGAGTGCGTTCAGGGATACGACTACGACCACCTGCGGCGATGGTTACGCGGGCGCGGCATCAGGCACCGCATCTCCCGCAGGGGCATCGAGTCCTCTACCCGACTGGGCCGCCACCGCTGGACCATAGAACGCACCATGTCCTGGCTCGCCGGATGCCGCCGACTACATCGCCGCTACGAGCGCAAAGCCGAGCACTTTCTGGCCTTCACCAGCATCGCCTGCACCCTCATCTGCTACCGCAGACTCACCAAATGAGATGACGTCTTAGACCGTGTCCTATGTGGTGATCATTCGTTGGTCTGTTCATGGGGCGGGGTACGTGGAGTTGGATTGTTCCGGATGGTCTGTGGGAGATCGCGAAGCCGCTGATCCCGCCGTCGAGAGTGCGGCCGCAGGGCGGCGGAACGCAGGACACGCCTGATGAGACGCTGTTCGCCGCCATCGTCTACGTACTGGTCAGCGGCTGCGCCTGGCGCGCTCTGCCGCCCTGCTTCGGGATATCGAAGTCGACCGCCCACCGCAGATTCCTGATCTGGTCGAGAGCCGGCGTCTGGGGCCGCCTGCACGAAACCGTGCTGCACCGCCTCGACGACGCCGGCCTCATCGACGTCACCCGCGTCGTCCTCGACACCGCCCACGTCAGGGCTAAAAAAGGGGCGAACACACAGGCCCGAGCCCCGTGGACAGAGGCAAGCCGGGCTCCAAGATGCACGTCCTGTCGGACGCGAACGGACTGCCCCTCCTCGTCGGCATCTCAGCTGGTAACACCCACGACAGCGAAGGGCTGAAACCCATGATCGAGGGTCACCAAACGAGACACGACCCCCACCGCGGCCGGTACTTCAAGCCCCAACGCCTGCACGCAGACAAAGCCTACGACCACGCCAGCCTGCGGAAATGGCTGCGCGGCAAGCGCATCGGAGTCCGGATCGCACGCAAAGGCATCGAGTCCAGCGAACGGTTGGGGCGCCGCAGGTGGGTGATCGAGCGCACGATGTCGTGGTTGTCCGGCTACCGCAGACTCAGCCCCCGCTACGAGCGCCATCCCCGCAACTACCTGGCCTTCCTCGGTCTCGCCGCCGCCCTCTGCTGCTACAAACGGTTCGTCCGCCTCACCACATAGGACACGGTCTTATCAGGGTGAGCGGATCGACGACCCGATCGTCTCTCCGCTCGGCGCAGGCGGTACGCCCCGGGGTGTTACGGACATCTCCGCGATCTACGCGTGCGACGTACTGCCCTGAATCCACAGGTGAGTCGGGGGACGGCTTTACCGGTGAAGCCGGGTGGTTGCTCGGTGAAGTATCGGCATCAAGCCCGTGAGACTGAAGTTCCGGAGCCTCACGGGCTGGGGATCGGCGACCTCGCCGCCCGGACCGGACTGACCGCCAAGGCCATCCGCCTGTACGAGACCCAGGGCCTCATCGACCCGCCCCAACGCACCCACGCCGGCTACCGCCTCTACCCGGAGGACAAGATCCCGCTCCTGACCTTCATCCGCCAGGCCCAGGCGCTCGACCTCAGCCTGAAGGAGATCAAGGACATCCTCGACCTCCACCGCGGTGGAGAGCAGCCCTGCACCCTCGTCGTCGGTCTCCTCGACCAGCACCTGGAGCACATCGACCGCCACATCACCGAACTCCAGTCCCTGCGTACCACCCTCCAGCGAGCCCGGAAACGGGCCGACCAGACCCAAGCGAGTCCGAACCCCACGGTCTGTCGAATCATCGAAGGCGTGACTCCTGACTGAGACAGGTGCCACACAGCGGGCATTGATCCACGATTTCCTGAATTCAGGAATCCTTGTATCGTCAGGGTGTGCTGACTCTTGCCACCGAGATCGAGGTCCTGGCCCGCTTCGGCCGTGCCCTCGCCGACCCCATCCGCTGCCGCCTGCTGCTCGCCCTGCGCGAGGCCCCGGCCCACCCGGCAGACCTGGCCGACCAATTGGGCATCTCCCGCACCCGGCTCTCCAACCACCTCGCCTGCCTGCGCGACTGCGGCCTGGTCGTCGCCGTCCCCGTCGGCCGCCGCGCCCGCTACGAACTGGCCGACCCGCGCCTCGCCCACGCCTTGGACGACCTGCGCACCGCCGTCCTCGCCGTAGAGGCGGACCGTACCTGCCCCGACGCGGACGAGAAGGGCTGCTGCTGACGATGACCGCGATATCCCTCGGCCCGTCCCCCGCCCGCCGCGACACCCTCACCCGCCGGATACGCCTGCTGGTGGCCGCCACCATCACCTACAACGTCATCGAGGCGATCGTCGCCATCACGGCGGGCGCGCTCGCCTCCTCCACCGCGCTGGTCGGCTTCGGCCTGGACTCGGTCATCGAGGTCTCCTCGGCGACGGCGGTCGCCTGGCAGTTCTCCGCGAGCGACCACGCCGTACGCGAGGCCCGCGAGAAGACGACGCTGCGGATCATCGCGGCCTCGTTCTTCACGCTCGCCGCCTACGTCACGGTGGATGCCGTACGCGCCCTCACCGGCACAGGCGAGGCGGAGCGCTCCATCCCCGGCATCGTCCTCGCCGCCCTCTCCCTTGCCGTGATGCCGTTCCTGTCCGCTGCCCAGCGCCGTGCCGGGCGGGAGCTGGGCTCGGCCTCGGCGGTCGCCGACTCCAAGCAGACCCTGCTGTGCACCTACCTCTCCGCCGTCCTGCTCGTCGGCCTGGTCGTCAACGCCCTTCTCGGCTGGGCGTGGGCCGACCCGATCGCGGGGCTCGTCATCGCGGCGGTGGCGGTGAAGGAGGGCCGGGACGCGTGGCGGGGTGACGGCTGCTGTGCGGCACCGGTCGTGAGCACTGCACGCACCGAGGATGTGTGCGGCTGCCAGGCAGGCTGCGCCTGCTGCTGACACTCAGACGAACGTCAGAGCACATTCACCTTGGTAGGCGATCCATTCCCCGACGACTCGTGCTGAGCCGTCCGCTCGCGGATCGTTCACGCATGACAAGCAGCTGACCTGCAGCACCAGTGCAATTGGCGGCGCCTTGGGAGACCAAAGGCCGCTACCAGGCACCGACCGTCGCCAGCAGGAGATGAAGGTCGTGAGCGGCTTCGGCGGTGGCGAGCGCGCGGCCACCAGGACGGCTGCGGTCGCGGTCCTGAGAGCGGGGTGGCGTTCCAGAGGGGGGCGAGGAGAGCGGCGACCCGGCGGAGTACTGGGCCCGCACCGGCGAGCGGACCGCGGTGCCTACGGAGGCCACGCATGCCGAGAATGCGGAGGGTGACGCCAGCGGCGCGGGCGAGGGCCGGGGCGCGGCGGGAGGCGAGGGCCGCCTTGCCGATCGTACGGGCGACGCGGCGACGGTCGCCGGTCGTTGTGGCCGCGTTCTCATCGGCCCAGCGCTCGATGGTGTAGGTGACGGCGGTGGCGAACGGGCGCAGCGGGGGGTGGCCGCGGCGCCGAACTGGGCGAGGGCGACGAAGGCGTAGTGATGGGCGCTCAGGTGGGTGCGTTCGTGGGCGAGCAGGATGTCGTGCTCGGTCTCGTCGAGAGCGTGGAGCATACCGGTGGAGACGACGACGCGGCCGGGCAGACCCGGCAGCGCGTAGGCGTCGGCTGCCTCGTCGTCGACGATGACAAGGCCGTCGCGGGTGGGCATGCAGGCGGTGTCCAGCACTGCCGCGGCCAGCGTTCGGGCTCGGCGCCAGATCATGCGAGCGGCAGTGAGCACGGCGCCTCCCAGGAACAGGCCGGCGATCAGGGCGACGGAGAGCTGGGCAAGGTCGTCGTGCTGCGCCGTGTGCGCCGACCAGTGGCCGAGGCCGGCCAGCTCCGGGTGCCGGACAAGACCACCGAGGTCACCGGCTTCACGAAGCTGCTGGCTCCCTTCGGCCTGGCCGGTGTCGTGGTGACCGCCGACGCCCTGCACACCCACCGTGACCACGCCAGGCGGCTGGCGGAGGCGAAGGAGGCGCACTGCCTGTTCGTGGTCAAGCCAACCAGCCCACCCTGCACGACGCGTTGCGCTCGCTGCCCTGGAAGGAGGTGACCGCCCGCCGCCACGACCGCGAGGCGGGGCACGGCCGGCTCGAGACCCGCTCGGTGCGCACGCTCACCGTCACCGGTCTCGGGCTGGACTTCCCGTACGCGACGCAGGCCGCGAAGATCCACCGGCACCGCACCGCCCTGAAGACCGGCAAGATCACCCGTGAGACCGTCTACGCCATCACCAACCTGACCGCGCGTCAGGCATCTCCCCAGGCCATCAGCCAACTCGCCCGCGCACAAGGGGGCATCGAGGCCGACAGGACCTCGAACCAGTCCTGCTGACAGGCCAGGCAACGATCACAGTCCATGGCGCGGTAAAACCGCGGTAGAGCTCACCCGGTGAAAGCCAGCCGCCCGCAGCAGGTGCCGTTCCCCCTTCACGGAGCGAGCGCTCCGTGAAGACGACGAGGACCGAGCGGACCAAAGAGTGGGCACTACTGGGCGGATGAAAAGTTCTCAGTCCGTGCAAAAATATTTCAAGTACGGCCATCTCTGGGCAAGAAGACGCTGACTGTCGGTGTGCGGCGGCGCGAGACCGCCCGCCTGCCCCGCGGCCCGGGGGACGCGACCAGGCACAAGGAGACCCGAGAATGCCTGATGCAGGGATCTTGCTGTACACCTCGGACTACGCCGCAGCGGTGGCCGAGATCGAGCACCATGGCGGACGCGTCGTGCACCGACTATCCGATCAGGCGTTCGTCGCCCAGCTAACTGAGCACGCGGCCGCCGAGCTACGGCAGTCCGCGACGGAGCCCGGCGGATCATTAGCCCCGGCGGAACTCCTGCTCACGGAGGCATGGCGGCAGCGGCGATCCGGCCGGCCGGGGCCCGCGGGAGCAGATTCCGCCGACCAGGTGATCGCCCGGAATGCCTCGAGCGACCCGGCGCTGGCTGCTCAGGAACGAGACGCTGCCGCGGCCCGGCAGGCGGCGGGCTACGTCCCGCGCGAGCTGAGCACCGTGCTGCGCGGATCGGTGGCCGTCGGCGTCGTACTCGTCTCGGGCCCTGGTCCGGACCTGGTGATCAGCGACGGTCACTACATGGAGGCCATGGCGGAATTCTTTGACGGCGCCGATTACCTCGATGGCACTGAGCCGCGCGCATCGCTTTCCTTCGTTTACGACCCTCACCGGGTAACGGTCGATGCACCCAACACGCCTACCTCCTTCCACGACACTTACTTAACGTTCGAGCTGGCGAACCGGACCTTCCTGTTCTGGGAGAGCGAGGCCGGGTGGGCCGCGGTTCGTGAGATCACCGGCGCGACCAGTCCGGATATCTCCGACATGACGGAATTGTGGAGCACGATTTGGGACCCGGCCCACAAAGTACGCATGTCTTTTAGGCTCAGCGACGGCACGAACGACCGCCAGTACTTCCTAATCGCCAACACCTCGTCGGGCCGGATCAATATCCGGCAGGTCAGGTACGACGCCGCGAGTAACACCATTGAGATGGACGCCCCCACGTGGTCACACGACGGGGACCCTGCCATTACCGCCTACATGCCGTTCACCCTGGAGATGGGCGGCAAGACCCGGCAGTATTTCCTGGCCGCGAACACCTCGTCGGGCCGGACAGAAATCCGCGAGATCACGTACGACCCCGCGAGCCAGACCGTCCGAGTGGATAGCCCGACGTGGACGCGTCAGTGGATCCCCAACTTTACCGTCTATATGCCGTTCTCCCTGGGTTCGGGCACGTCGCGGAAGCAGTTCTTCCTGACCATTAACACGTCGTCCGGACGAGTAGAAATCCGCGAGATCACGCGTGACCAGCAGACCGGGGTGATCGTGGTGGACTCCCCTGTATGGTCGCAACAGTGGGACCCTGCGTACACCGTCTGCATGCCGTTCACACTGGGCACAGGGACCTCTTTGCGTCAGTTCTTCCTGGCCGCGAACACCTCGTCGGGCCGGACAGAAATCCGCGAGATCACGTACGACCCGGCCAGTCACGCCGTCCAGGTCGAGGCCCCGTCATGGTCATTGACCTGGAATTCCGCCTATACCGTCTACGTGCCCTTCCTCCACCAGGGCGTCCAGTACTTCCTTACCGCGAATACCAGCACCGGCAATATCGTGATCCGGTCCATCGTCCTTGACCCGAAGACCAAGGCAATAATCATCAGTGAGCCCCTCTACAACCGGGACTGGCGCTACGAACGGGCGGAGGGAGCCTGGCGGGACGCGGCCATGCAGCACCTCGGATACAAGCCCGGACATCCTGGCCTGGTTGACTACCTGGAGGCACTGCGGGCCCGCAAGAACGCGAAATGGAGCTACGTTGCCTTCGTGACACGGTATGCCGTGGCATGGTTCGGCTACGCGGGCGCGAACAGGTTGGTGGTGCAGTGGCTCGGCAGGGATTACCCGACCTCGCCCATGACCGTATTCAGCCACGAGACCTCCCATCTCTTCGGCGCCGCCGACGAATACAAGGACTCCCATTGCGAGTTGAGTACCAACGGGTACTACCGGGTGCAGAACAGGAACTGCGAGAACATCAATAACTCGCCGCTGGACTGCCTGATGCGTAACAACAAATGGAGGATGTGCGGATGGAGCCGCGGACAACTGGGGTGGGTCTTCTTCTCCGCGCTCGCGCCGTTCACCCTGGGCGGTCGGCAGTGGGTCATCGGCCAGGACAGTGAGATCGGCCATGCCGTCATCCAGGAGGTGCGTCCCGATCGGTCCGTGGCGACCCGCCTGGAGATGCCTCCGCCCGCGTGGACCGCGGAGTGGAGTCCTGGCCAGGCCGTCTACATGCCATTTACGCTCGCGGTCGGCGGCAGCGACAACCAGTATGTCCTCACGGCCAGCAACACGTCAGGGCAAGTCACCATTCGCCAGATCGAGTACGACACTGCTGCTCAGGAGATGTCGGTCGGGAAGCCCGTCTGGTCGCAGGACTGGAATCCGCAGTACACCGTCTACATGCCGTTCACCCTTGAGTCCGGCGGCACGAAGAACCAGTACTTCCTCAGCGCGAACACGGAGTCAGGTCACGTCAACATCCGGCCTGTGTGGTTCTACGCCGCGACGAAGTCCATTCGGGTCGGGGGGCCCGTCTGGGCGCGGGACTGGAGCCCGCAATACACCATTTACATGCCGTTCACGTTAGAGCGCGGCGGCACGACACAGCAGTACTTCCTGAACGCGAACACCTCGTCAGGACGGATCAGCATACGACCGATCTCGTATGACGCGTGGCAGGTCATCCAGGTCGGCGAGCCCGTCTGGGCGCGGGACTGGGATCCCGGCTACTGGCTCTACATGCCGTTCACCTTGGACTCCTCCGGCTTCCGACGCCAGTACTTTCTCACCGGCAACCCTGTATCCGGGCGGGTCAACATCCGCGAGATCCGGTACGACGTGACCGGAGCCGTCGTGGTGGACGACCCCGCCTGGTCAGGTAGGTGGAACTCGGCACTCTGGCTGTGCGTCCCGATTGAGCTTAACGGCGTCCAGTACTTTCTCACGGTCGACAATACGAAGGGCCGCTTGTACATCCGCCCGATCATCGCGGGCGGAAGCATCAGCGTCGGCGATCCCGTGTGGGAACTGCCGTGATGCGAAACCGCCCCGTCGTCTCGCCCAGGGCTTGATCAAGTTCCGTAGCTGTCCGAATCGTTGGTGATGCCCTGGATGGGGAGTGCTCGTTGGGGCTCGTCGCGGATCACTCGGGTGGTCTTGGCGATGTTGTCGGCTCCGAGGGTCTTCAGCACGCCGATGGCGAGGTTGCGAAGGGTCGCCATGGCCCGTGGTGCGGTCCCGGTGTGGACGGTGAAGGCGTCCTCGGCGAAGGTGACGTCCCTGATGTGGTGCGAGGAGTTCTCGACTGCCCAGCGCCCGCGAATCGCGGCGGCTAGGTCGGCGGGCCCGGCTTGATGGGCGTCGAGGCTGGTGACGGCGTAGACACTGTCACGGGTCTCACGACGGCCGGTCTGCTTGTGGCGGCGATGGACGCGGATGGCGAGGCGGGCGTGGGGAAAGGCGATTCCGCCGAGTTCGTCGGCGATCCCGCAGGTCTTGATCGAGCGGGACTCGTGGCGTCCATGTCCGGTCCCGGAGGCGGTGTGCTGGAGTGCGATGGACTGCCAGGGCAGGGCGGCGAGTTGGGCGTAGGCGGTGCGCGGCCAGGGCTCGGCTGAGGGTTTTCTCGGTGGGGGTGAGTTCCTGCAGGGGCCTGCGTTTGATGCCGGTGGTCAGCCTCGGGCCGCCGCCCTGGTAGGCGAGGTCGGCCAGGACGGGGACGCCCTGGCGCTCGCAGATACGGATGATCCGGTGGGCGCGGGCAGCGGTCAGGTCGTGGGTTCGGCCGGGCAGTTGGGGTTGAGAGCCACAGCAGCCGTCTGCCTGGGCGGGTGACCACCTGCAGGTTCACTCCGTGCCGGCGGCGTTTGTGGGAGTAGTCGACCCGTCCATCGCCGACCCGGTCGCACTCGGCGAGCGTGCCGTCCAGCAGGACGAAGTCCGCATCACTCTCGCGCAGGACCTTCAGCAGACCCGCCACACCTTCGCCCATGAGTGGAAGGGCTCCGGCGGCGACACCGGCGACCTGCATGCTACTGCTCGGCTGATGGAGCGACAGGGACTGTCCGGCCGGCGGTCCGGTCTGCAGAGCGGAAACACTCGTTGAAGGGGGGTCCTGAGTGCAGCCCGAAGTGAGTAACGGCTACTCATGACCTCAAACATCGGCACGGGCACTCTGAGGCAGTGCGGTCCACATCCCGCCAACCCGGGCGACGAGGAGGGCACGGGCACGGGGGGGGGTACGGGGGGCGCAACCGAGTTCCAGTACACATCCGAGGGGGAGTCGATGGAGAGAAGAGCGTTGGTCCGGGTCATGGCGGTTGCTGCGATGGCGGGTTCTGCGGTGGCCCTGGCCGGGGCACCCGGCATGGCTACGCCGGGTGCCCAGAACGTGAGCGTCCAGGCGCTCAACGAGCTCAGTGGTAGCGGCCACGGCACGGTGACCCGGAGCGTCAGCGCGTCCGGCGTGCCGTTGCTCGCCCGCTTCCAATACCACTTCACCGATGGTGACCACCACATCCGCCAGGTCTCGGCGATACCGCTGGCGCAGCAGTCCGCGGTCGAGATCGCCTTCGCCGACGAGAACGGCGACGACAACTACAGCTACCGCGTCTCCCACGAGTACGTCGATCCGTCCGGCATCGTGCAGGCGTCGTTCCACGGGAACTGCGCGGGGGAGTGCACCCGGCCGCTCCTCAGCCGACCGGTCGGGGACGTCGTCTTCGTGCTCACCGGCTTCCGGTTCACCTACGACAGCGCCGATCACCACCTGGACAAGATCGCGGTGTCGGAGAACAACAGCCAGCTGACTACGGCGTTCGAGGATCTCAACGGCGACGACGCCTACACCTACGACGTCAGTTACGCCTGGGTGCCCCGGTCCAGGCTGGGCACAGTGAGCAGCGTCCAGAACACGGTGCACGGCGTCGCTACTTCCACGAACTTCGCCGCCGCCGGGGAGAAGGTCATCCGGGGATTCTCCATGGACAACCTGGGCTCTGGCGTCGCGGGTGACAACCACATCCGCGATCTGGGCGTCGTGGCCAATGCGAACTCCATCGATGTCACCTATGGCGACATCAATCCCGCGGACTCCGCCGACTGGGGCCTCCAGGTCCAGTACGCGACCCTGCTCTGACCATCTTCGACCAGAGAGAAGCGTGGCGGGGCGGCCTTCTCCGTGATCCTGAACTCTGCGACGAGAAGCAGGTGCTCACGAAGAAGGCCGTCGTGATGAGCGCGCCGGAACGGCTCGGCGAACAGGGTGCGTTCGCGGAGCCGTCACGCTTTCGGACGGCCTTCTACGGGTGTCTGTCCGCACGGGCGGATGCCTTCTTCGAGCTGACGCACGCACTGCCGTGTGCGGACGGACTGGTGAGGACGCCGATGGAGCTGTCGCCGATCGCTGAACACCGCCGCGGTTACGGCGCCCTGTACGCCGAGCTCAGCCAAGGCCGTTCTAAGGCGGCCGCGCAGATCATCCCGGGCCGACCGTACTCGGTCGTGGCCGCGCTGACCCCGGATCGCACCTCGTGGACCGCCGTGCTGGACACTCGCCGGTTCGGCCCCGAGGACGACACCGCTTCGGTCACTACCGCGGGCCTGGCTGCTGTCCGGCCTTTCCGTCGAAGGAAGCCTGAGTATGTTCAGGTGGCATGAGAGGGCCGCGGTGGGCGGCCGTGTCATCCGCCACGGTCGAGGTCCGTGCACTGAGCTTCTTCGAGTGGGCCACCGATCAGGTGATGGTCCATGAAGCGCAACGAGCGAGGCCCCGGGGCTGTTGATCGAGATGTCTGACGTCTCAACCACGCTGCTCGGGGGCCTCGTTGGTCAGCTGTCCTGCCGCACTCGACCTGCCCCATGCGCTCGTGGAGTGGGTCACGATGCTCATCGTCACTCGTGAGGGTGACCGGCGCTGCAAACTCCACCCGTCCCAGCGCGCGATGGTGGCACTGGTGTACCTGCGTGAACACACGACCCTGGCGAAGACCGCTGCCGGGTTCGGGATCAGCGAGTCCATCGCCCACGCCTACACCAGCGCGGTCATCCACCTGCTCGCCGAAGGTGTGGCGGGTCTGCTGAAGGTCCTGCGCGAGAGTGATGCGGACTTCGTCCTGCTGGACGGCACGCTCGCCGAGTGCGACCGGGTCGGCGATGGACGGGTCGACTACTCCCACAAACGCCGCCGGCACGGAGTGAACCTGCAGGTGGTCACCCGCCCAGGCAGACGGCTGCTGTGGCTCTCAACCCCAACTGCCCGGCCGTACCCACGACCTGACCGCTGCCCGCGCCCACCGGATCATCCGTATCTGCGAGCGCCAGAGCGTCCCCGTCCTGGCCGACCTCGCCTACCAGGGCGGCGGCCGCTGGGTGAGCACCGGCATCAAACGCAGGCCCCTGCAGGAACTCACCCCCACCGAGAAAACCCTCAACCGGGCCCTGGCCGCGGCACGGGCACCGGTCGAACGCGGCGTCGCACGCCTGAAGTCCTGGCAGATCTTCCGCAGATCCCGGTGCAGCCCAAACCGCATGACGTCAATCGCCAAAGCCATCCTCACCCTGGAGAGGCAACGCTGAAGAAGCTCATTGACAGTCCACCGCCACCGCCTGCCCACACGTCGAAAGGCCGCATCCCAAACTCAACCTCACAACTCCACACAACGGCCGCCTGCATTCACGACCAAGTGGGCCGGACGGCCACACCCACGTCCAGGACCCGTCCGCTCGCCGGGCCGCCCGCCTCGATACGCGCGGCCCCGCCCGAGTCGACTTTCGCCTCCAGGTTGCGCAATTGTCGGCAGGAAAGTCTGGCGCAGGACTCGAGCGTTCACCCGCAGGCCGCAGGTCCTGCCCTCCGGCCGGCGCCACTCCCGCCACCACGGTGAGAGCCGCGGCGCGGACCTCACGGCGCAGGGTGGACCGGCGGGCCTCCCGTCCGACTCGGCCATAAGCCTGGGACTCTGCACCGGCTCTCAGACGCCAGCCCCGGCTATCCACGGGAGGCCGCTGAGGTATCCGCGGCGGTGGATGTGTTGGCAACATCCTCTCTTGCCTTTTGCCGAGGCAGTCTGCCCATCAGGAGCCTGAGGCGCCGCGAAGCCCACCCTGAAACCGCTGCGCTGCAGCCCATAATCGCAGGCAGGCGGCACTCTGCCGGTTCCTCCCCAGCCGCTCCTCTGGGGAGCGGCTGGGGAGTTCTCGTCGCTCGGGGAGGCTCTGGGGAGTTTGAGCGGCACAAACCGGTACCCCTGTGAAAGGCGCCGAGAAAGACGCGTTCCCACAGGTCAGAGACTCAAGGGGCTCCGAATCCGCAGGTCAGCGCCCCACCGACGGGGCCTCCATGCCGAGGGTGCCCTGGAGCGTGGGGCGGGTGGTGAACATACGGAAAATCTACCGAACCGGGGAATCAGTGGAACCTAGGCGTTCATGAACTGCCCCGGCCGCAGCGCCCGATCGGTGATCCGTACGTCGCCGATGGTGCCGTGGAAGACCTGGCTGACCACGCCCGCCCACTGGTAACCGCCCAGTAGGAACGGCATGTTGAGGGTGGTCAGGCCGACGGCCGTGCTGGTCGGGTTGCGGCCCTCCTCGCAGCCGTTGACGTAGAGCTTGCTGATGCGGCCGTCGTTGGCGACGGCGACGTGCCACCACTCCTCCTGCTGGAGGAGGTGGCTCCAGGCGGTGGTGGCGCCGTTCTGGTTGAGCGGATAGGCGTTCCACTGGAGTTCGACGGAGCTCGACAGGCTGATGGTCAGGACGGGCTCGTCGGCGGTGGCGGAGGGGCCGTTCTTGCCGGCCTGGGCTGCCGTGCCCGCGCGGCTGAGCATCGAGGACCAGCCGTTGCGGCCGCCGTCCCAGTCTGCGGGGACCTTGAAGAAGACCTCGAAGGTGAAGCCGTGGGCGAAGGTCTCCCGGTTGAGCGGTGCCTGGTCGACGGTCTGGAGGTACGCGCCGCTGACCGGGTTGCCCTGGCCCGCGAACACCAGCCCCGCGTGGGCGGGTTGGTCCGGGTGATGGTCGCCGGTCCAAGTGAGCGCGTGCGGCGGGGTGTTCGGGACGCTCTTCAGGATCAGGTCGTTGCCGTGGCCCGCCTGGTCCCTGACGACCGTGCCGGCGGCGACCTCGGCACCGGCCGTGCCGCCTTCGTCGAACCGCCAGTAGGCCAGCGTGCCCGGCAGCAACATCCGTCCAGCCGGGCGGGACTTGCGTGGCGACACCGGGGCGAACCCGGCGAAGCGCTGCTCGAAGTCGATCGTCATCGAGAAGTAGTCGACCTTCGAGGTCAGTTCGAGTTCCTTCGCCGCGAGGGCGTTCAACTCGCCCTTCTCCGCCAGCTCGCGGATCCACGGCGAGAAGGTGGCGACGTCGATCATGCCTCGGTCGAGGTCGAAGCGGTAGGAGCGGATCATGCCCGCGCCGCCGTAGTAGCGGTCCTGGTAGTTGGTGATGTGCAGGTGGACGTCGTTCCCCGCACTGTTCTTCAGCACGGTGCTGCCGGGCGGCCAGTAGTGGCCGTTGAGGGTGAGGAAGATCTGGTCGTTGTCCTTGATCAGGCCGTCCCACAACTGCTGTCCGTAGCTGGAGAGTTCGGCCGCGCCGTCCTCGTCCGAGCCGACGATCTCGTGCGTCGTGACGATCACCGGCAGCGTCGGATTCGCGGCGATCACCGCGCTGGCCCACGCGAACCCCTTGGCCGACAGACGCCAGTCCAGCGACAGCAGCATCCAACTGCGGCCGCCCGCGCGGAAGATGTGCGCGGTGTTGTAGCCGTCGGGGCTGGAGGAGTGGTAGCCGGGTGTCTTCCTCGCCCGCGCCGGGCTGAAGGTGTCCAAGTAGGCGGTACGGCCCCGCTGGTCGTCGGAGGAGACGTCGTGGTTGCCCGCCAGCACGCCGTACGAGGCGCCCGCGCGGTCCAGCATGTCGAACACCTTGGTGGCCGCCGCGTACTCCTCGGCGAGCCCGTTCTGCGTCACGTCACCGAGGTGGGCGAGGAACACGATGTTCTCGTCGTTGCCGCCCGCCCGGCCCTCCGGGTCGAGGACGTAGCGGAACGACGCCTCCATCGGCACCGGGTGGATGCGGTCCTGGTCGAACATGTACTGCGTGTCGGGCATCACGACGACGGTGAACCGGGGGTTGTCCGGATCGGGGCCCCAAGTCCCGCGCGGCGACGGTGACATCGTTGTCTGGCCGTACGGGTCGCCGTCGCCCCTTTCCGCGTACGCGGGAGCCGCGCCCAGCAGCCCGGCCGCGGCCGTTCCCGCACCGAGCGCACCGGCCCGGTGCAGGAACGTACGGCGGCTCGACGCGGCGATGCCGTCACCGTCGAGGTCCGCGGTGCGGGGGCACTCACAGCCCGCCGCGTGCCGCTGGTGGTCGTCAAGACCTCTGTCACCCGTGGGAGAGCTGTCCATGTCCGCTCCAATACCGAGTAGGAGAACGGCGTCACGCTACGGACGGCTGCGGTACGGCGGGCTTGCGCGCCGGGTACCGGCTGCCGAACGCTCCCCCAACACCACTCGTCCCACTAGGACGTGCGCTTCCCCGCCGTCAGCACATGGCCGCTGGTGCCGAGCAGTGTGGGCTCGCACTCGATACGGCGGGTGGCCGCCAGGACGGCCTCGCGGCGGTCCGGGTCGTCCAGCCAGTCCTCGACGCCGCCCATCAGCCAGGCGACGCCTTCGAGGCCGTACTGGCCCTCGACGGTGAGGGCCGCGTCCGTGAACTCCTCGGGGGCTTCGTGCGGTTGGGCGAAGTACGCGGTCGTGAAGAGGCCGCCGTCCTCGGAGTCGTGGTGTCCCTCCTCCATCTCGCGGTCGATCCGCGCGCGGTGCGGGGCGGTGAAGTACAACTCCTGTCTGAGCATGTCGTGCAGTCCCGCGAACCGGTTGATCGTCGCCGCGACCACCAGCCCACCCGGCCGCACCACCCGACGCGCCTCGCCCAACGCCCGTACACGGTCGGCCCGTTCGGGCAGGTGGTACAGCGGCCCGAGCATCAACACCACGTCGTACGAGGCGTCTTGGGCGGGCAGTGCCCTGGCGTCCCCGGCGCGGGCGGTGACCCCCGGCAGCCGGCCCGCCTGCTCCACGTGCAGCGGTACGGGGTCGACGAGTTCGACCTCGTACCCGTCCCGCGCGAGCCACTCGGCGTGGATGCCGCTGCCTCCGCCGACGTCCAGCACCTTCGCGGGAGCCGTCGGCAGCAGGCGCCGCAGCACGTCCTGGGTCCGCCAGAACTCCAGCCGCTCGGAGCCCTGTCTGAGGCGGCCGTCCTCCTCGCCCTGGGCGTAGTAGGCGAGGATCTCCTCGCGAACACGGACGGCGGGGTCCTGCGCGCGTGTCGTCTCGGTCATCGCCCCAGGGTGCGATCCGGCGCGTCCGGCTCGCAACGGGATTCCGGCGCGCGGGCACTCACCAGCCCCGACTCGTAGGCGAACACGACGAGTTGGGCCCGGTCCCGGGCTCCGAGTTTGGTCATCGCACGGCTGATGTGGGTCTTCGCCGTGAACGGGCTGATGACCATGTGGGCGGCGATCTCCTCGTTGGTGAGACCGCGGGCGGCCAGGGCGGTGACCTCGCGTTCGCGGCGGGTGAGGTGTTCCAGGCCGGAGGGGGTGGAGCGGTCCGGGGGCCGGGACACGAACTCGCCGATGAGGGTGCGGGTGATGGCCGGGGAGAGAAGGGCCTCGCCGCCCGCGACGATCCCGATCGCTTGGAGCAGGTCCGCCGGCTCGGTGTCCTTGAGGAGGAAGCCGCTGGCGCCCGCGCGCAGCGCCTCGAAGACGTACTCGTCCAGGCCGTAGTTGGTGAGGATGACGACCCGGACCGCGGCGAGGGACGGGTCGGCGGCAATGCGGCGCGTGGCCTCGATGCCCGTCATCACCGGCATCTGTACGTCGATCAGCGCGATGTCGGGGAGCTGCGCGCGGACGAGGGCCACGCCCTGTTCGCCGTTGGCCGCCTCGCCGACCACCTCGATGCCGTCCTCTGCGTCGAGGAGAGCGCGGAAGCCCGCACGCATCAGCGCCTGGTCGTCGACGACCGCGACTCGGATCATCCCGTCTCCCCCAGCGGCAGTTCGGCCCGTACCGAGAAGCCGCCCTCCGCGCGCGGGGCGGTGTGCAGCGTGCCGCCGAGGGCCGCGACGCGCTCCCGCATGCCGGTGAGGCCGATGCCCGGCTTCGGCGGACAGCCGGGGTCGCCCGCTCCGTCGTCCTCCACTCGTATCGTCAAGTCACCGTCCCCGTAGTCGAGTTGGACGCTGACCTTCGCGGGGCCCGCGTGCCGGGCCGCGTTGGTGAGGGCCTCCTGGACGATGCGGTACACCGCGCGGTCGACCGTCGCGGCGAGGGGGCGTTCCTCGCCGGTTACCGCGAGTTCGACGGCGAGGCCCGCCGCGCAGGCCCGCTCGACGAGCAGCGCGGGTGTGCCGGTGGGCTCCTCGGTGGTGCGCAGGATCTCCAGGGTGGCCCGCAGTTCGCGCATCGCCTCGCCGCCCGCCTCCTGGATGGCGAGCAGTGCGGGCGGCACCTCTTCGCCGCGCTTGCGGGCGAGATGGACGGCAACGCCCGCCTGGAGCTTGACGATCGAGATGCTGTGGGTAAGGGAGTCGTGCAACTCCCTTGCTATGCGCAGGCGTTCCTCGCCCGCGCGCCGCAACGCGGCCTCCTCGCGGGTGCGTTCGGCCTCCAGGGCGCGTTGTTCGGTCTGGCGCAGATAGGCCTGCCAGTTGCGGTCGGCGAGGCCGGTGACCACCGCGCACAGGAACCAGCCGGCGATGAGCGCGGTCCGCTCGACCACCTGCTGGGTCGTCGGCCCCGTCGTGAAGTACGCCCCCAGGAACACCACGCCCGCCGCGCCCGCCCAACGGCGGTGTCCCGCGCGGGCCGCCGTATGCATGGCGGCGAGGACGGGCAGACCGGCGATCGGCCCCGGGTGGGCGTGCAGGACGTAGGCCGCCTCTCCAGCCGTGGCCACGGCGAGGACCGCTATCGGAGCCGTCTGGTAGAACGCCAGGGCCGCCGAGGCGAGGGCGGCGAGCGCGTAGTCAACGACGGTCGTGTCCGCGTCGAAGGCCGCGACGGTCACGACGAGGGCGCCGATCACGACCGCGAGGGACGCGTCGGCGAGCCGCCTGCGTGTGGTCACATCGACCGGATACCCGCTCATGTCCGCACACTAGACCGCCGCGCCGACCCGGGCGTCAGCCCTGTGGACAACTCCTGGACTACTCCCCACGCAGTACTTTCCCGGCCCGGCCCGCCCTGCCGGCGCAGCGTCAACTCCCTTCACCGGTACGACGACCACGGGCACCCGGGGAGCACACGCTGCTGCCATGCCCACACCCTTCCGTCACACCCGGCCCCCGTCTCCGAAGTCGGCCGCGGGCCGCACCGCCGAGGTCTTCGAGCAGATCGCCGTCGACTTCGGGATCGAACGGCCCCCGACCTTCGTGGTCCTGTCCTCCGCGCCCGAACTCCTGGCGCCCGCCTGGGCGTTGATGCGGGAGTCGCTGATCGCGGGCGCCGGCAGCCGCACCGGCAAGGAGCTGGCCGCCCTCGGTGTCTCGCTCGCCAACAAGTGCCCGTTCTGCGCGGACGCGCACACCGTCCTGCTGCACGCCACCGGTGACCACGCCCTCGCCGAGCACCTGGCCCGCGGCGGCACACCGGAGAACGAGGAGCACGCGCGCGTGCTCGACTGGGGCCGCCGGACGCGCGTCCCGGGCGCGGCCCTGGTGCCGTACCCGTTCCCGCGCGAGCAGGCACCCGCCTACCTGGGCACCGCCCTCGCCTTCCACTTCATCAACCGCATCGTGTCGGCCCTGCTGACCGAACAGCTCCTGCCGGGCAACGCCCAGCGGTTCCGGGCGGTACGGAGCCTCGCGGGCCGCTCCGTCGCCCGCACCGTGCGCCGCAGTGCCGTACCAGGCACGGCGCTCCCCCTGCTCGACAAGCCGGGACCCGGCCCGGACTGGGCCGCCGGAACCCCGGTGGGCCCGGCCTACGACGCGCTGCGCACGGCCGCGCTCGCGGGCGCCGACCTCCTCGACGCGGACGACCGGACGCTCGTACGGGAGACGCTGTGGGCCTGGGACGGTTCGCATCCGCCGGTCGTCCTGCGCGGCTTCCCGAGCCGGCGGGAGCGGCCCGCGGCGCGCCTCGCGGTACTGGCCGCGCTCGCGCCGTACCGGATCGCCGAGGAGGACGTGGCCGCCTGGCGCGGGGCGCGGCACAGTGACGCGAGTCTGGTGCGGCTCGTCGCGTACGGGGCGTTCGCGGCCGTCGAACGGATCGAAACGACGATGCGCGCGCCCGTCACCCGACCCTGAGGCGCACACAGGGGACAGACATTTGGGGACACACAGCCCGTCCACAGTGAGGCACTGTCACCGCGCGGGCACGGAGCGAGTTCACACTTCCGCCTCACAGGGAGTCATGTGACACTGGCCGTCCCCGTCCGCAGTGCGGACTCGCTCCGCACCGTCCCCCACGAGAAGTGCGACTTGCGTTCTCTTCCTCTGCCGCTCGCTCTCACCGCGCGTCTGTCGCCGGTCGTCGTGCTCGCCACGATGGGCTGGGCCCTGACGTCCGGTCCGTTCGCCGCGACGACGACCGCCGATCACAAGTCGACGCCCGAGTCCGGCGCTTCGCCCGAGGCCTCGGCCCCGTCGAAGACGACCGCGGCCAAGGCGTACGCCACCTCCCCCGCCCCGTGCGGAAGTGTGGCGGTGGCGACGATCAAGTCGCTGGTGCCGGGGGCGAAGACGGCCGGCAAGGAGATCCCGTCGACGGACACGAAGGTGCGCCGCACCTGCTCGTGGAACGCGCTCAAGGGGTACGACTACCGCTGGCTCGACGTGTCGTACGAGATCACGGAATCGGACGCGGCGGCACAAAAGTCGTACACCGAGACGACTAAGGAGAAGAGCGGCGGCGGGGCCGTCCCCGGACTCGGGGACTCCGCCTACTCCATCGTGAACCTCACCACAGAGGACAAGCAGCAGACGCGTGAGGGCACGGTCGTCGTCCGCGCGGGCAACGCGCTGGTGACCATCACGTACAACGGCAGCGACTTCGAGAACAAGAAGGCGCCGAGTACGGACGTCATCAACAAGGGTGCGATCAAGGCCGCCAAGGAGGCGGTGACCGCACTGGAGGGCGGCAAGGCCAGCTAGCCTCGACCGCCCCCCCCCAGCGCAGAAGTCCTACGCCTCGACGGTCTCCGGCGCCGCTTCCGCCACCGGTTCCGTCTCCTTCCCGGTCAGCAACGTCAGTACTACGTAGAGCACCATCGACGTGCCCAGGCCCACAGCCCAGCCGTAGTCGGCGAGCGAGGACAGGGCCGGGATGGGCCGGCCGTCGATCAGCGGGTGGAAGTCGGCGCCGCCGACGGCGAGTACGCCACCCACCACGAAGGCGACGACGGCCCGCCAGTTCCAGCCGTTGTCGTACCAGTAGCGGCCGCCCTTGCGGTACAGGTCGGCGAGGTCGAGCTTGCCGCGGCGCAGGATCCAGTAGTCGGCGATGAGGATGCCGGCGACCGTGCCGAGCAGACCGCCGACCAGACCGAGCCAGGTGAAGATGTAGCCCTGCGGGTCGGAGTACAGCTTCCACGGGAAGATCAGCACCGCGAGGACGCTGGTCACGAGGGCGCCGGTGCGGAAACTGATCTTCCGGGGCGCAATGTTGGAGAAGTCGAAGGCGGGCGAGACCAGGTTGGCCGCGATGTTCACGGACAGGGTCGCCACCAGCACGGTCACCAACGCGTAGAGCAGGCCTACGACGTTGTCCGTCTTCGCCGCCAGCTGCACCGGGTCCCAGATCGCCGTGCCGTAGACCGCCTGCGAACCGGAGGTGACCATCACCGACAGGAACGCGAACAGGGTCATCGTGGTCGGCAGTCCGAGGGCCTGGCCCCACGTCTGGGCCTTCTGGCTCTTGCCGTAGCGGGTGAAGTCCGGGATGTTCAGGGACAGCGTGGACCAGAAGCCGATCATGCCCATCAGGGAGGGCCAGAACAGCTTCCAGAAGCTGCCGCCCCAGCCCAGCTTGGAGGGCTGGTCGAAGAGCGGGCCGAAGCCACCGGCCTTGTCGCTCATCCACCACAGCATCACGAAGGCGCCGACGAGCACGAAGGGCGCCGCCCAGTTCTCGAAGCGGCGGATCGTCTCCATACCCCGGTAGATGATGGCCACTTGGAGCACCCAGAACAGTGCGAACGACAGCCACATCGTCCAGGCGTACCCGCCGATGTGCGAGGCGCCCGCCCAACTGTCCCCGATCAGCTTGCCGGCGAGGAAGTAAATCGCTTCACCGCCGATCCAGGTCTGGATGCCGAACCAGCCGCAGGCCACCAACGCCCGTACCACGGCAGGGAGGTTGGCGCCGCGCACGCCGAACGAGGCACGCGCGAAGACCGGGAAGGGGATGCCGTACTTCGGTCCCGCGTGCCCGGTGAGCAGCATGGGCACGAGCACGATCAGGTTGGCCAGGGCGATGGTGAACACCGCCTGCTTCCAGTCCATCCCGACGGCGATGAGGCCGGAAGCGAGGGTCCAGGAGGCCGTGTTGTGGGCCATGCCGACCCACAGCGCGGAGAAGTTGTACGTGGTCCAGGTGCGCTTCTCGACGGGAACCGGCAGCAGATCGTCGTTGGCGTACGGCCCGCTGGGCAGCGGAGACCCCGGGGCGAGCTCCACCCGCCCGTCGGCGAGGGTGACTTGAGCGGTCGGCGGTATGGCCGTGGGAGCGATGTCGGTCATGGGCAGGCCAATCAAACGAGGGGCGGATCCGGAAAGGCCGTGCG
>NZ_JBHXME010000114.1:0-36011 GCF_042721125.1 Streptomyces sp. NPDC058469 | reverse complement strand
GCAGCCCCCGGGAGCGTATCACTCCAAGCCGCCCACCGGTGGTGAGCACACCCCGCCTCCTCCCACGGGCGGGCATCACACGCCTCCGCCCACCGGTGGGGAGCACACCCCGCCGCCCGTTCTGGCGCACACCGGCAGTGAGGCCATGCTGGCCACTTCGGGTGTCAGTGCCGCGCTGATCGCGGGTGGCACGATCCTCTACCGACGAGGCCGAGCTGCGTCCCGTAGGTAATGCGCACGGGGTGCCGGACGTCACCGCCCGGCACACCCGCGCCGTCAGCGCCGTACGAAGGCCGGCGTGCCCCGTCGTCCCGGTGCCGGGATCGTGCCGCCGCGCGGTTCCGAGTGCAGCCGGCGCTCAACTCCCCGCACCAGCGCGCCCGCCGTGTACGTGGCGCCGTGCACGAAGCGCATCGCCGGGCCGAAGCCCGAGGCCGTCACCAGGCCCGCCATGAAGAGGCCGGGGTGTGAGGACTCGAAGTCCCGGCCGATTTCCGGGGAACCGTCATCGACCGCGGTCAGGGACCCCCTCAACTCGCTGGAGAGCAGCCCGAGTCGGCCGGTCGTCGCCTTGAACCCCGTTGCCGCGATGACGTGTTCGGTCTCCAGGGAGCGTGTCCCGCCCGCCCGGCCCACCGTCTCCAGACGGACCCCGCCCGGCACCACGTCGGCCGCCGCGACCTCGTGGCCGAGCAGCACCTCCACCGCCCCTTCGACCCGGTCCCGCACCCACCAGGCGCCCGCAGGACCGAGGGCCGTGGCCGCGATCCTGGCCCGGGTCGACTCCGGGAGCCGGTGGAAGAGGCCGGGGCGCTCCGAGTAGAACCAGTTGCGCCAGCCGGGACCCAGGCCGCTGTGCGGGGAGCGGGCCTCCTGCCACCACGGGCGCTCCCACGCCGGCGGCACGTCGTTCCAGAACAGTTCGTCGGCCCGCGCCAACACCCGTACCCGCGTGCCCTGTTCGGCGAGCAGTGCCGCCGTCTCCAGCGCCGCCTGGCCGCCGCCGATCACGGTGACGTCCTTGCCGCGGAAGTCGTCCAGCGCGCTGTGGTGGCTGCTGTGCGAGACGAGGGACCGGCCCAACCCCCGTAGCGCGGACGGGATTTCGACGAAGGGCATGACACCGACCGCGAGCGCGACGGCCCGGGCGTGCAGCACCGTGCCGTCGTCGGTCACCGCCTCGAAGCCGCCCGGCACCGGCGCGATCCGCTCCACGGTCCGCTCGTCGACCTCGGGCACGGCGTTCCGCGCGAACCAGAGGCCGTAGTCGGCGAACATCTCGACCGGGATCGGCTCCCCGTGCCGGGACTCCACGCCCTGGCCGGCGCAGTACACGTCGAGCGGCCAACGGCCTTCAGGGTCGGACAGGTTGGAGGCCCAGGGCTCCGACTTGAGGAACATGCCCCGGGGCATGTGGTCGCGCCAGGACGCCATCGGCCGGCCGAAGACGCGCAGGTTCAGCCCCGCGGCCGCGGCGTGGGACGCGATGGACAGGCCGTACGGGCCCGCGCCCACCACCAGCAGGTCGTACATCAGCAGTTGCTCGCTTTCTCGTCATCGCTCAACTCGGTCAGCCTGGTCAACTCGGCTGGTTCGACAGGCCCGTTGGGGAGACTCTCGCCCGCCTGTCGGACCACCCGCGCCTCCGTCGTGCGCGCGGTCGGCCCGCCCAGCCGCTCCCGCACCTTGCGCAGCACATGCAGGCCCCATAGTCCCCACATCGCCCGGCCCGGCGCCCGGTCGTCCGGCGCGTACCAGGCCAGCTCGCGCCCACGGGGCGCCGGGCGCAGCGCGCTGAGCGGCGCGTAGTTCTCCACCACGAACGACCGTCCCGGCCGCGGCGCCCCGTCCGGCAGCGGACGGTGGGTCAGATCCAGGTGCAGCGCTCGGACGACGTCCAGGCCCGCGGAGTCGGCGAAGAGCCGGAACTGGGCGCCGGGCCGCGGGTTGAAGTCGAGCAGGTGATAGCGGCCGGTCGAGCCGCAGCGGCGGAAGTCCAGGTCGAAGATGCCGCGGTAGCCGAGCGAGGAGGTGAGACGTTCGGCGAGCGCCTGCACCTGCGGGTTGGAAGTCCAACTGCCCACCGCCGTCAGACCCGCACCGCGCGGCCAGGCCCGCTGCTTGCGGCCGGGGCCACCGCCGCGCACGGCACCCGACCGGTCGGCGTACCCGTGGAAGAACCAGTCACGGTCGGCCCCCGAGGGCAGGAACGCCTGCAACAGCAGCCGGCTGCCCGCCTCCTCGGCGCGCAGATACAACTCGCGCGCCTCCTGTGCGCTGCGCACCACCACTGTGCTGCGCAGCCCGGTCCCGGCCGGCACCAGCCAGGGCCGGCTCCACTTCGCGACCACCGGCAGCCCCAGTTGCCAGGCGGCACTCGCCGCCTGCGCCGGGCTCTCCGGGATCAGCGTCACCGGGTGCGGGATGTCCGCGCTCGCGCACACGGCCGCCAGTTCGGCCTTGTCCGCGACCCGTTCGGCCAGCGCGCCGGGCTGCTGCGGCAGCAGGTAGGAGGGCGCGAGTTCGTCGCTCAGCCGGCCGACCGCGACGGCGCTCGCGTCGTCCATCGGGATCAGTACGGCGGGACGCGCGATCCGCGACGCCACCCGCCGGAGCGTGACGGCGATCTCGCCGGGAGACGCGCCGGGCGGCGGCGGGGGATGCATCTGGCAGACAAAGCGGGAGCTGCGTACGGGACTTCCGGCGGAATCGGCGACCACATGCACCTCCACTCCCGCCCGGCCCAGCGAACGCACGGCACCCAGCGTTCCGTGGTGAAAGGGATTCCGGTCGATCCGCAACAGAACTGCGGGGACACGGATGTCGAACAGCGACACGGACTGTTTCCTTCGGTTCGGTTCACCCGTGCGGGCGATAGGGGAACTCGGAAGCCGTAACGGCGGTGGCGTAATTCATATTCATATGACTGAGTGTCAGTAGAAGGAAAAGCAAAGTCGGAACGGAGTACGAGAGTGGAGAGAGGAGCAGGCATGGCCCCACAGCAGCGACGGTCCCGGACCGCCCGGCTGGCCTTCATCGCGGCTACGGTCGCCGCGTCGGCGGCTTTCGCGTCGGGTCCCGGGTTCGCGGCGGGAGCGGAGGTGGCGCGAGCCACCGATCCGCCCGCTCCCGTGACCACCACACCCACGACTCCGGCCGTTGTAGTACCGGCCAAGACGCCCGCCCCCGCCTTCGGTGCCTTCCTCGACTCCGGGGCTCGCGGTGTGGCCCGTATGGCGGCGCTGAGCAGCTGGCTGGGCGGTGCCGAACTGCGCGTCGGCCACACCTACCTGCCCGGCAACGACTGGAGCGACATCGAGGGCGCCCCCGGTCTCCTCGACGTGTGGGCGGACTGGCGTACCGAGAAGTCCGACCGGATGCTCGTCCTCAACGTGCCGATGCAGGAGCACAACGAGGACGGCGTCTCCGACTTCCAGGTGCGGCGGCTCCTCCAGCAGGGCGCGGCCGGCCAGTTCGATCAGCACTTCAAGGCCCTCGCCCAGCGACTGGTCGACCTGAAGGTGCCGGACACCGTGATCGTGCTCGGCTGGGAGATGAACGGCACCACGTACACCTCTCGCTGCGGGCCGGACCCGGAGGCCTGGAAGAAGTACTGGAACAGGATCGTCACCACGATGCGCTCGGTGCCGGGCCAGAAATTCCGGTTCGACTTCACTCCGAGCCGCGGCCGGGACGCCGTTCCCTGGACGCAGTGTTATCCGGGGGACGACTCGGTCGACATCGTCGGCATGGATTCGTACGACCAGCCTTCCGGGCTGACGTTCGACGAACAGGTGAAAGAGCCCTACGGACTTCAGGCACACGTGGACTTCGCGAAATCCCACGGCAAGCCCATCTCCTATCCTGAATGGGGACTCTTCCGCAACGGAGACAACGCGGAGTACATGAAGCGCATGCTCGCCTGGATGGACGAGCACAAACCGCTGTACAACACGGTGACCGACTACTGCCCGCACGGTGTGTGGCAGTGCTCCGACAACCCGAAGTCGTCCAAGGTCTACCGCTCGGTCCTGTTCGGTCGCACCGAGGACCCGCCCACGACACCGACCGCGCCCACGACACCGACGACACCCACGACCCCGGTCACCCCGGAGCCCACGAAGCCGCCCACACCGCCCACCCCGACGCACCCGGCCAACTGCTCGCCGGTCGAGCTGGGCGACTGGGTGGAGTACTGGCTCGGCGGGAAGCTGTGCGTGAAGTTCGACTGGTGGCAGCGCGACCGCTGAACCAGGGGTGGCGGCGGGCCGCTCACGGTCCGTCGCCACCGCGCTCCTTCCACTTCCGCAGGACCGCCTTGCCCCGTCGGCGCGCGGCGACATCGCAGACGACCGCCGCCATCAGCGGCGCCGTGCGCCGCCGGGCCAGCAACAGCCGTTGATTGACGACCGGTTCGGGCCGCCAGTGATGCTTGTACGGCTCGTCCCCGCGCAGCAGGCTCAGCGTGCGGGGCCCGTCGACGCCGGTGTGCTCGGCGCACGCGTCGAGCAGCATCACCGCCACATCCGCCTTCCGCTCCCGCAGCCGCGGATGGGCTCCGTAGAGATAACCGCCCGCGAGCCGCCGCGACAGCAGCGTGAGGTCTACGGCGACCACGTCCTCGTCGAGCCGGAACTCGGTGACGACGGCGTCGCCGGAGCGCACCATCGGTCCGACCGAGCGCACGAGGTGTTCGCAGAACCGGGTCTGGAGATGCTCGGACGTCACTTTCCGTCCCTGCCACTGGAGTTGGTGCAGTTCCAGCAGGCGCCGGAGCGCTCCGTCCACCTCGTCCGGTCGTACGATCTGACGCTCGACGCCGAGTGCGGTCAGCTTGCGGAGTTTGGCGCGGACGCGTTGGGCCTTGGAGGAGGGGAGACGGGCGACCAGTTCGTCCATCGGTACGGCGGGCAGTTCCAGGCACAGCGAGTCGTGGACCCGGCGGCGGGGGCCACGCCAGCCGTCGTAGACGCGCTCGACCGCGCCGCCGGGGCGCACCTCGCGGAAGTCGATCAGCGCGGTGCGGGCGGCGGAGGCGAGGCCCTTGGTGAGCGCGGCGACGGCCGGGTCGCCGTGGTCGTCGTCCAGCAGGACGTCACCGTAGTCGGAGATCGCCCCGCCGAGGGGGACCAGTGAGGGCACCGGGCGTCGTACGAGCATCAGGGGTGCGGCGGCGACGAGTTCGCGGCCGTCGCGGACAACGAGCAGACGCAGTCGGCCCGTTCGGCCGTACGACAGCCACCAGGAGTGCAGCCAGGCGTGGCTCTGGAACGGGGTCGCCGCGCCGCACTTCTGGTACAACCTGCCCCAGGCCGGGGCCAGTTCGGCGAACTCCTGGGCGTCGGTGACGAGTTCGGTCGAGTACACCGGTGTCACAGGACGTCGGCCGCGGTGGCCGGGCTGGGCACGGAGGCCGGGCGGCCGGTCTCCTCGGTGGTCCGGCGCGGACGTACGAGCAGCAGCAGGCCGCCGAGGAGACCGCCCGCGCTCGCGCCGACCAGGCCGGTCACCGCGGCCGAGGCCGAGGTGGGCGCGGCCGGCTTGATGGCACGGGCGAAGGTCTGGAGTTCGACGTGGGTCGAGTCCTTCGCGTCGTTCGCGTGCACGGTCAGCGAGCGGGACACGGCGTTGGCCATGTCGGCGGCGAGGTCGGCGCGCGAGGAGGTGGCCGTGACGGCGACCATCGGCGCGTCCGGCGAGGTCGCCGTCTGCACGCTCGACTGGAGCGTCTTCACCGGCACGCCCGCCCACACCTGCGCGTCCCCGAGCACCGCGAGCTGCGTGGCGACCCGGCCGTAGGCCTGCGCGAAGCCGAGCGCGGTCGACGAGTCGGCCTTGTCGGTCGGTACGGCGATGACGTAGCTGGTGGCCGTGTACGTCGGTGTCTTGACGACGCCGTACGCGCCGCCGAGCAGGCCGCCGGTCACGGCGCCGGCCGCGAGGAGGGACCAGGCCGGGAGGGCTTTGGCGCGGGCGAGGGGGCGGTGGTGTCGGATCTCGGTCATGAGGAACTGGCTCCCTGGGGTGCGGGGGACGGCGACGAGGTGGAGACCGCGGCCGCGTACACGTCCATGAGTTGGGCGGCGCTGCGGGTGATGCAGTAGTGGTGGGCGGCGTCCGGGGCGGTGCGTGGACGCGGGCCCCGCGCGCGGGCCGCCGCCAGCGCGCGGGCGAAGACCTCTGGCCCGCCCTGCACACGCCGGGCGCTGGCCGCGGCCTGCGGTGGGAGGTCCTCGATGGCGGGGCAGGAGGCATAGAGCACGGGCAGCCCGGACGCCAGACCTTCTACGACCGCCAGGCCGAAGGCCTCCTCGGGGCACGGCGAGGCGAGCAGGTCCATGGCGGCGGTGAGGGAGGGCAGGTCGGGGCCCGGTGAGCCGTCGGGTACGTAGGGGCGTTCGCCGGTGAACAGCACCCGGTCGGCGACCCCGTAGTCGTGGGCCGTACGGCGCAGGAGGTTCTCCTCGGTGCCGCCGCCCACCAGCAACAGCCAGTAGTCGTCCGGGAGTTGGGCAAGGGCGCGGATCAGGACGTCGAAGCGTTTGCCGGCGGCGAGGCGGCCGATGCCGCCGACGACGTACGCGCCCTCGGGCAGGCCGAGGCGTTGGCGGGTGCGCAGGCGCTGGACCGGGTCGAAGCGGAAGCGGTCCAGGTCGATGCCGTTGGGGACCACTTCGATGCGCGGCGCGGGCACGCCCCACCGCTTCAGGCGCTCGGCGACCGTGGGGGACACGGCGACCGTGGAACGGCCGAGCCGCTCGCTGGCGAGGTACAGGGCGCGGACCCCGGCGCCGAGGCTGCGGCCCTCCATCTGCGAGTCGCCCAGGGAGTGTTCGGTGGCGACGACCGCCTTCACGCCCGCGATCCGGGCGGCGAGCCGGCCGTAGACGCAGGCGCGGTAGAGGTGGGTGTGCACGAGGTCGTAGCGGCCGGTGCGGATGAGCCGGACCAGGCGGGGGAGGGCGGCGAGGTCGCGGTTGCCGGTCATGCCGAGGTGGAAGACGCGCACCCCGTCGGCGGTCAGGCCGTCGGCGACCGCGCCCGGGTTGGTGAGCGTCACGACGTCGCAGTCGACCGGCAAGTGGCGGATGAGCAGCCGCAGTTGCTGCTCGGCGCCGCCGACGCCGAGCCCGGTGATGATGTGCAGGGCCTTCATCCGAGCCCCTTTACCGGGCGGCGGCGCAGGCGGTGCAGCCGGTACTTGAGGAAGAGGCGTGCGGCGGTGTCGTTCTGGCCGATGTGGACGCGGGGGAGCGCGTGCGGGCCGTTGAGGTCGCCGGGGTCGATGGCGCAGGCGTAGGCGTAACCGGCCTCGCGTACGGCGTCCATGGCGCGGGCGTCGATCGTGCCGTAGGGGTAACAGAAGCCGTCGACGGGGGAGTTGAGCAACTCCTGCAGCCGGGAACGGCTTTCGGCGACCTCGGCGCGCAAGGTGGCGTCGTCCGCCTGCGTGAGGTCGACGTGGGTCAGGCCGTGGGAGCCGATCTCCACGCCCTCGGCGGCCGCGTGCCGGATGCCGTCCGCGGTGAGGAGGGGTTTGCGCGGGCCCAGCGGGTCCCAGGCGTTGTCGCCGGCGAGCCTGCCGGGGAGGACGAAGAGGGTGGCGCCGCAGTCCCAACGGGCCAGCAGGGGAAGGGCGTTGTCGACGAAGTCGGCGTAGCCGTCGTCGAAGGTGAGACCGACCAGACCGTGCCCCTCACCCCGTGCGCGGGCGGCGAGCAGGTCGGCCATGGACACACCCCGCAGACCGCGCCTGCGCAGCCAACTCAGCTGCTGTCCAAGGCGGTCGGGGGTGACCGTGATGCGGTAGGGGTCGTCGGAGCAGTCGCCTACGGAGTGGTACATCGCCACCCACGGGACCGGGCCCGTGACGCGTCTGCCGGTGGTCGGGGAATCAACGGGAGCGGCCATGGATGAGCCTTCGTGTGACGGAGCGTACGGATTCCAGTGCGGGTGCGAAGCCCTGGGCGCCCAGGGCCCAGCCGAGCAGGACGAAGACGACGGTGACGGTCGTGCAGCCGACGGCGAGACCGAGCAGCGGCGAGGGCAGCGCGTGGGCGGCGAACGCCCCGGCGACCGTCGCGACCGCCGCCGCGCGCACCGGCCGGCTCAGCTCGATCAGGACCTGCCGGGTGCGGATCGGGACACTGCGCGGGCCCGATCCGTACAGTAGGAGTACGGCGGTGAAGGTGATGCCGGTGGCGTTGGCGACGGCGATGCCGAGGACGCCCCAGGGGTCGACCGCCCAGGCGCCGATCCAGGCGGTCACGGCGATGCCGGCGGCCATCGCGCCGACCGGGTACCAGGTGGGGCGGCCCGCCGAGAAGTACGAGCGGACCAGGACGCCGACCAGGGTCTGGCCGAGCAGCCCGAGGGCGTACACGCGCATCACGTCGGCCGTGGCGGCGGTGTCGTGGGCGGTGAACGCGCCCCGCTGGAAGAGGAGTTGGATGATCTGCGGGGCGCAGGCGATCACCGTGGCGGCGCCGAGCAGCACCAGGCAGGCGGCGAGTGCGAGGTCGCGCTCCACACGGTTGCGGGCCTTCTCGGTGTCGCCCTCGGCGAGCGCTCGCGCGACCACCGGGAAGGTGACCGTGCACAGCATCAGCGAGAGCACCATCGGCATCTGGGCGACCTTCTGCGCGTAGTTCAGATGCGAGATGGCGCCGGCCGGGAGATGGGAGGCGAGGAAGCGCTCGATCAGGACCTGCGACTGACGGCACAGCGCGAAGAGCAGCACGGTGGCCATCAGCGCGAGGTTCATCGGACGGGGCGCGTCGGGGCCGGTGTCCGCGTCCGGGGTGGCGGGCTTGTGACTCGTCAACTGCCGCCACAGCGCCGGGACTTGGGTCAGCACCATCAGGAAGCCGCCCGCTGCCACGCCGAGGGCCGCCGACCGTACGCCCCAGTGGGCGCCGAAGGCGTACATCCCGGCGATGATGCCGACGTTGTACGCCACGTAGATCGCGGCCGGGGCCACGAAGCGGCGGTGGGCGCGGAGGGCCGCGCTGCAGTAGCCGGCGAGGCCGAAGCTCAGGACGCAGGTCGCGGTGACGCGGGTGCAGCTGATGGCGAGGGCGGGGTTCGGCAGGCCGGGGGCGAGGGCCTCGACCAGGTAGGGCGCGGTGCCGATGAGCAGGGCCGACACCGCGATGAACGCCAGGGTCAGGCGGGGGAGGGTGGTGGCGACCAGGGCGCGGACGGGGTCGCCGGGGGCGCCTTGCGCTCGGCGGGCCAGGGCCATGCTGAATGCCGGGATCAGGGCGAAGGCCAGGCCGTCCTCGATCAGGAGGGTGGCGGCGAACTCCGGGATGGTCCAGGCGACGAGGAAGGCGTCTGTTTCGCTGCCGGCGCCGAAGAGGCGGGCGAGGGACTGGTCTCTGGCGAGGCCCAGGAGGGAGCCGGTGATGGAGAGGACGGCGGTGATCAGTGCGGCTTTGGCCAGGAAGCCGCGGGATTCCGGGGCGGGGGTTTCGGGCGGCGCCGGGGTTTCAGCGCGTGCTTGTGGGAAGAGTGGGGCGGTGTCGGATTCGTCGGTTGTGGGTCCTGAGGTTGTCTCGCGGGTGTCGCGCCGTGGGGGCTGGTCGCGCCCCGCGGCGGAGCCGCTGATCGATACAGCCCCGCGCCCCTTTAGGGCGCTGTCCCTCGGGGTGTCGCCCGTCACCGTCATCGGGCCAGGGCCCCTTCGGCGCGTGTGCGCACCGGAGCTGCCGCAGCCCGCTGCTCCTCCTCGTTTGCGCCTACCAGTGACCACCACGCCGCCAGGCCGAGGACCACCGCCGTGAGGACTGTCGACGGGCCGCCGATGTCTGCGTACATGAAGTCGATCAACTGCCAGATCAGGAGGCCGCTGGAGACCAGTGCGCAGTCGAGGCCGGGGTGCCCGGAGCGGTGGACCCGGAACAGGCCGCGCAACGCGCACACCAGCAGGGACAGGCAGCTGCCGGCGAGGGTGACGAGGCCGATCAGGCCCTGTTCGCTGAGGACCAGGAGGTACATGTTGTGCGGGGAGAGGAGGGGCTGCTTGAGGAAGGCGGCGCCTGCGCCCTCCGTGTCGCTGCCCGAGGAGAGGGCCAACGAGGCGTTGCCGTCCCGGTGTTCGGGGAAGCCCTTCAACCCGACGCCGGTCAGCGGGTGTTCGCGCCACATGGCGGTGGCCGCCGCCCACATCGTGTAGCGGTCGATCACCGACTGGTCGGGGGCGTCGGTGACCTGGGTGATGCTGTCGATCCGCTCCTGGAGCATCGCCGTACCGACGCCCAGCCCGCCTACCAGGACCACGCACGCCGCCGTCACCGCCGCGGCCACCTTCAGGGCGCGGCGCAGTCCGGCCAGCGCCAGCTGTACCGCGCAGGTCGCGGCCGTCGCGATCCAGGCGCCCCGGCTGAAGGAGAGGGCGAGGGGGAGCAGGAGGGCGAAGGCGCAGGCGGCGGCAACTGCCCGCTGCCGTGCGTCATTTCGGCCCAGGGCCAGGGCCAGCGCGCAGATCAGGCCGAAGGACACGACCGTCGCCATGCCCATCACGTCGGTCGGGCCGAAGGTGCCCACGGCGCGGATGTCCTCGCCCTGGTACGAGGCGCCGGTCCCGGTGACGTACTGCTTGACGCCGATCGCCCCCTGCCACCCGGCGAGTGCGACGAACGACCAGGCCAGCAGGCGGAAGTCGCGGCGGTCCCGGATCAGCAACACGACCGCCGCCGGCACCAGCACGAAGATCTGGAGGTAGCGGCCCAGGCCGCTGAGTCCGGCGCCCGGTGAGGACGCGCCCATCGCGGCGATCGACAGGCCCAGGACCGGAAGTCCCATGACCGCTACGGCGGTTGGGGTCAGGGGGCGGCGCCGGTCGCGCAGCAGCCGGATCCCGCAGTACAGCACGACGAGCCCGGAGACCGCGTCGGCCGGACCGGCCCCGCCCGAGCCCGGGGCGAGCGGCAGACCGAGCAGGGCGATCACGGCGACGACCGGGAGGACGGGGGCGAACACGCGGACTCGGCGCATCACGGCTCAGCTCCCCGCCGGACGTACGGGCAGGACAGGGGCGTTCGTGCGGACTCGGTGGTTCACGGCTCAGCTCCCGGTCGGACGTACGAGCGCGGTCACCGTGCGGGCCAGGATGCAGATGTCCTGCCACAGCGACCAGTTGTCGATGTACGCGTTGTCGAACCGGCAGCGGTCCTCGATCGAGGTGTCGCCGCGCAGCCCGTGGATCTGGGCGAGGCCGGTGATGCCGGTCTGCATCCGGTGGCGGGCCGCGTAGCCGGGGTAGGTCTGGCTGAACTCCGCGACGAAGTAGGGGCGTTCGGGGCGCGGGCCGACCAGGCTCATGTCGCCCCGGAACACGTTCCAGAGCTGGAGCAGTTCGTCCAGCGAGGTCTCGCGCAGGAAGCGGCAGAAGCGGCTCATCTGCAGCTCGCCCGCGACACTCCAGCGGGTCGCCGCCTCGTGCTCGTCGACCGGGCGGTGCGTGCGGAACTTCAGCAGGGTGAAGGGGCGCCCGTCCTTGCCGATGCGCTCCTGGCGGAAGACGACGCCGGGTCCGTCGGTGAGCCGAAGCACCACCGCGCACACCAGGAGGAGGGGGCTGACCAGGAGGAGAAGAGTTCCGGAGGCCAGTACGTCCAGCGCCCGCTTGCCGAAGCTGCCCGGCCTGCGTGACCCCAACTCCAGCCGCCGGCAGGCGAATCCGGCGAGCTGGTCGCGCATCTCGTACGAGGGTGAGTCGGCGTCGACCTCCCAGACCACACAGCCCGACTCCGCCAACGCCCGCAGCAGCGGCCCGCGTTCGGACCGTACGGAGGGATGCACGGTGAGGACGGCCCGGACGCCGTTCTGGATGAGGGCCCGCTCGACCTCCTCGCCGGTGGTCAGCACGGGCAACCCCTCGGTGCCGTCAGGGTGTTCGGCGACGATGCCGACCGGCTCGACCCCGCACTTCGGGTGCCGCAGCAGCGCCGCCGCCACGCGCTGCGCGGTCGTCGCCGGGCCGATCACCAGGGCGGTGCGGGGGTGGCTCAGCAGGGCCTTGCGGCGGCGCCGGTGCACCGCGCCGCGTGCCACGCAACCGGCCGCCGTCTGGAGGGCGAAGCCCAGGAGCAGGGTGCGCGCGGAGAGGGCACGATCGGGGGCGTAGGCCGCTGTGAGGGTGCCGAGCGCGAGCCACGCGACCGCGATCCGGCCGCAGACGGCGGGCAGTTCGTCGAGGACGCGCGGTACGGCCCGGGGCAGATGCGGGCGCAGCAGTATCGACCCGGCGATCAGCAGCGCCACCAGGAGCGGCCGGCGCCGGCTGCCGGTGAGCGCGAGCGCGCCCACCAGGGCGGCGGCGAGGTCCGCGCCGAGCAACGGCAGCGGTGAGGCCGGCCGCGCGGGCGGACGGAGGACCGGGAACCGGAAACCGCCGCCGGTGCGGCGGGGGATGACCGAGACGTTCGAGAATCCGTGGTCCCGTGGCTGTCCGCCGGGGGAGGGGACGGTGCTTTCCGCAGTCACGAGTGGATGGACTCCCTGCACTCGGTGGGCACGACGGGTTTGCCGCCGAGCAGGTCGCGATAGACCTCCGCGACCGCTTCGGCGGTGTGCCGCACGTCGTGCGTGGACTGGACGTACCGGCGTCCCTGGTGGCCGAGGGACTCGCACAGCAGCGGGTCGAGCAGCAGCTCGGCGACGGCCCCGGACAGCACCGCCGGATTCTCGGCCGGGACCAGGCAGCGGGGTGCGAGACCGGGGGGCAGGCTCTCGCGGGCGCCCGCGACATCGGTGACGACGACGGGCCGCCCGCAGGCCATCGCCTCCAGCGGGGCAAGGGCCATGCCCTCCCAGCGCGAGGGCAGGACCACCAGGTCGGCGGCCTGGTACCAGGGCACGGGATCGGTGACGGACCCCGCGAACAGCACGGAATCCGGGGCGAGTTCACGCAGCGCGGCACGGTCGGGCCCGTCGCCGACGAGCACCAGCCGCGCCTTCGGCACCCGCCCAAGGACCCCGTCCCACGCGTTCAGCAGGACGTCCTGGCCCTTCTGCCGGCACAGCCGCCCCACGCACACCACCAGCGGTGCCGCCGGATCGACCCCGGCGAGCTGCTCGATCCCGGCCCGTACGGTGTCCACGGCGGCGGGGTGGAAGCGCTCGGTGTCGATCCCGTTGGGGATCACGCTCCAGCGGCCCCGGACACCGGCCCGCAGCCCGGTCGTACGCTCCGCCTCGCTCACGCACACCGTCCGGGTGGCCCACCGCGCACCCCACCGCTCCCAGCCGACGGCGAGCGTGGCGGTGACCCCGCCGACCGCCTCGAACGACCAGGCGTGCGGCTGGAACACGGTCGGGATCCGCCCCCGCACGGCGAGCCGCCCGGCCAGCCCGGCCTTCGCGCTGTGCGCGTGCACCAGATCGGGCCGCACCTCCTCGACCACCCGGGCGAGCCGCCGTACCTCGGAGAGGAGCGCCGGACCGGGTGACCGGGTCGCCTCCCACAGTCGTACGTCGGCGCCGAGCGCCCGGACCCCGTCAGCGAGGCCGCCGCCGTCGGGGCAGGCGACCGTGACGTGCAGGCCGGACGCGAGCTGAGCCCGCGTCAGATCCATGACGACACGGGCGACCCCGGCGTCCACGGGCTGGGCGAGGTGCAGGACCCGTGGCCGAAGGTCGGTTGCTGGCTGGTGCATTGCGCGGTTTCCTCGCTCACGGGTGGTGCTCGGGACTGCGGGCGGGAACGCGCCTCACTGCTGGGCGTCGACGGCGACGAAGAGCGCCCCGAACCACGCCGCGTCCCGCTGGGAAACGAGCCGGAAGGCCAGCTGGTCACCGCCGGGACGCAGCGCCTTGCCGAGATCGAACACATCGGAGTCGTAGCCGAGCGTGTTCGCATACGCGGGCGCACGCTCCGAAGGCGCCGCCCCCGGGTCGCTGATCGTGGAATTCAGCACGTCGTCACGGGGGTTGGCGCTGTCACCGAGCGCGGTGGCGTTCGTACGACCGGTCGAGATCGTGAGCGAATCCCCGGTGCGGCCGCGATCCCCGTTGTACGCCACCACGCCCGCGCGTCCCCCGGCGTGCGCGGGCACACGCACCCCGCGCATCCGGATCTCGGCGCCGGTACGGGAGTCCATCGCGTCGAAGCCGTCCCACAGCTCCAGCCGGCGCAGCGGCTCCTGCGGTTTCTCGTACGCCACGACGAGCGTCCAGCCGCCCCACGCCCCGGCCGCCGACTTCCCCATCGCCGTGTTGACCTGGGCCACCGTGTAAGGACCCGAACCGCTCGCCCGGACCAGCTTGGTGACGTCCGCCGAGGCCTGGAACGCGTCCGCGCCGCCCGCCACCCGGTGCCCGACGACCGTGTCCGCGAGCACCGCCTTGTACTCACCGCCGGGCTCCGCGACCAGCACTCGCCCGTCGTCCTTGGGCGGCTTCTGCTCGCCCACGCGGAGGTTGCCGCCCCAGTACAGGCGTGCGTACGTGACCCGGGCGCCCTCGGGCAACCGGACTTCCGCACGGGAGGAGTTGTAGGTGTTCGGGTCGCGGTCGACGTCGACGTAGAACATGTCGAAGTCGCCGTTCACCGCGTTCTGTCCTTCTCGTACGGCCGGGCAGGCTGCCGAGTCCTGGCGGCAGCTGATGGAGGTGTTGGCCGCGCGGACGATGCCGCCGTGCTGGAGCGCGTGATAGCGCTGGGCGAACGGGACACGCCCGGCCTCGGCGGCGGGCGGGGCGGACGCTCCGGAGGCGGCCGGGGCCCAGATCGTGACGAGGGCGAGAGCGCCCGTCGACGCCCGGCGCAGCAGCGGACCCAGGGAATTGCGCATGACCGGAGGTGCCCTTTCGGGAAGTACGGCCCCTATGTGCGATCTGATGGCTATAGGGGTACTTCGGGAGATGTGCAACTCTAGTGGCTATCCGTATTAATCCGGCGAAACGTGACAACTGTGTCGGAATGGTGAAGCTCGGCCCTGTGGGAGATCACCCCATTGGCGGCACAACCCCTTTGGGTGCCGCGCGTTGACACAGCGCCGGGCATCCCCGCCCGGATGTTTGTTTCAACCCCAAGGAGCACCTCTCCATGTCGCGTATCGCGAAGGGCCTGGTCCTGACCTCCGTTGCCGCCGCCGCCATGGCGGGCACCGCCGGCATCGCCGCCGCGGACAGCGACGCGCACGGCGCTGCCGCCCACTCCCCGGGCGTGCTGTCGGGCAACGTCGTCCAGGTTCCGGTTCACGTCCCGGTCAACGTCTGCGGCAACACCGTCAACGTCATCGGCCTGCTGAACCCGGCCTTCGGCAACGTCTGCGTCAACGACTGACGTCCGCGCGCATCACTTAGTCCGGCCGTTCTCCCGTGGTGTCTCCACGGGGGGACGGCCGGTCGGCGTTCGGCGGTGTTGCCCCGAATGGGCGGTAGCGGTGCGGGTCCGGCGCTTCGGTCTTGACATGGCCCTCACCAGGCACGACGTCGACCGTGCGGCTGACGGACGGTCACCCGGCGCGTCCGGCCGGTTGCAGATGGTGGTGAGCGCTTTCACGGTGGGCTCAAGATCCGAAGCACCACCGAAAGGAAACACCCATGCGTGGTCTGCCCGCACGGCGCGTCGCGTCCTCCGTGCTCTGTGCCACCGTCCTGATCGGAATCGCCGGCCCCTCGGCCGTCGCGGCCGACAACGACTCGGCGCGGAAGCACGTCCACGCCGCGTCGAGCGCGCCGGTCCCGGGCGCTGACGCACTGCTCGCCCAGGTCAAGGGCCTCGGCGACGTCGGCGGCGTACTCACCCCCGTCACCGACCTGCTGACCCAGGCGCTCAAGGCCGACAACGGCCAGCTCTCCGCCGACCAGGCGAAGAAGCTCGGCGACGCCGTCACCGCGGCCATCGCCAAGATCACCGCGGCGGCTCCGGCCGCTCCGGCGGTTCCCGCGGTCCCGGCCGTACCCGCTGTGCCGGCGGCGCCCGCCGCGCCCGCGCTGCCCTCGCTCAAGAGCGGCGACGACTCCAAGGCGCCCGCCGACCTCGCCGGTGACGCGCTCGCCTCCCTGCAGAAGGCGGTCGCCACGCTGCTCGCGGCGGTCACCTCCGGCGATGTCTCCGGCGTCGTCCCGGCGGTCACCGGTGTCGTGACGGGCCTCGTCAACGTGGTCGCGGCCACGCTGCTCGGCGGCGGTCTGCCCGCGCCGAGCCTGCCCGGTCTGCCCGCGCTGCCGTCGTTGCCGTCGACGTCCGCGCTTCCGGCGGTGCCGGCCGTTCCGGCGCTTCCGGGCGTCTGACGCGAGCTGTCGTAGAAGAGTCGTAGAGCAGTCGCAGAACGGCCGTCGGGCCGGTCCTTTCCGGGATCGGTCCGACGGCCTTTTCAGGTGCACGGCCTTTTCGTATGAGGATGGGAAACGCCGATGAGACACACGCTGCATTCGAGTGGGCAGCAGAAACTTTCTGCGCACGGGGTTTCCGCCCCGGCCGGAACTCGTTACACAGGGCGACAGAATTCCCTCTGGTGACATGAGTTGCCGAAGAAAGGAACACGATGAAGTCCCTGAAGGCTGCCGCTGTCGTTGCCGGATCCCTCGCCCTCGCCGGTGCCGCCGCGCCCGCGTTCGCCTACGGCCCCGCCGACGTGACGCCCACCAGCCTCACCGGCGCCGTCAACACCCTCACCAGTGGTCAGCTCCAGCCCGCCGACGTGATGCCGCTGCAGCACCAGTCGGACGCGCTCGACACCGAGAACAAGGGCTCAGCGCTCAACACCGTCAAGGGTGCGACCGCCGCGCTGAACCAGCACAACCCGCTGCTCGGCGGTCTGCCGCTGCAGGGCTGAGTTTCTCCGGTGGTGTTCGAGGGGCGTCGAGAGGCGTCCCTCGTTCGTGTGGCGGGGCGCCCGCGCCATCGGCCGGACGGGTGAGAACGCGTCCGAGGGCCTTCCGGCCCGTCGATAAGGTCGCGCGGTGACCTCAACCTCAAGCGAAACGCGCCCCTTCCGCGTCGCCGACCTCGGCACCCTCGTCGTCCTGGCGTGGAGCGGCGAGGCCCCCGACGGGGACATGCCCTACCTCCTCGCCTACACCCTGGGCGACGCCGCGGACGGCCCCGAGGCCGCCACCGCCGCCGTGGAACGGCTGCTGACCGACAACGGGCTCCCGGTCGGCGGCAACGTCGTCGACGGCGCCACCAAGCCCAGCCTGCCGATCACCATGCTCGTCGAGTCCGGGCAGGCCGTCCTCAACATGCCGCAGCTCAACGCCCAGTGCGTGCCGCCGCCCGAGTGGCTCGCGGCGGTCGGCGAACGCGGCTTCGCCTACCTCGTGTTCACCACCCGCCCGTGGCCCGAGGCCGAGCCGGGCAAGCCCGTCACCCCCGAGGCGCTGGCCGAGTTCGCCGGTTCCGAGGACACCCTGAACGCCGCCGCGCACATCATCCTGCCCGCCCGCAGCCTGCGCGGCTGACGACCGGACAGCGGGCGGGAATTGCCGGTTCCGGCCCGCTGGCGGGAATTCCGGAAAGCTGATTACTACGGCACCCGGGGGAATCTTGAACTGTTGTCCTGCCCGGCCTCGTTACCCGGTCAGCACACAGAGACTCCGCATTCCGAAAGGGACCGTACTCGAGATGAAGTCGACCACCCGAGGAACCATCGCCGCCGTCATCACGGCCGTGGCGGCCGCGACCGGCGCCGCCGTCGCGACCCCCGCCGCCGCGCTCGGCACGGTCCCCGTGCCCGTGCCGCTGGAGGGCGCGGAGAGCGCCCTCGGCATGGAACTCCCCAAGCTGGGCGGGGAGGTGCCGGTGCCCATGCCGGGCGCGCCCGAGGGCCCGCGGTACGTCGAGGGCCGGCTCATCCCGGAGCGGGTCCTGCCCCAACTCCCGGTCCACGGCGGGCTTCCCGGCGCCGAGCTGCGCGCACCGCTGCCGCACGTCCTCGGCGACGGCTTCGACCACCTCGGCGTCAGCGCGCCCGCCTCCGACCTGCGCACGATGGCCCCGGGCCTGGCGCTGGACGTGCCGCTGACCCCGCCCAACCCCCACAACTTCGGCCTCCCGGACCTGAAGGCGCCCCAGCTGGGCGTCCTGGCCCCGGTGCTGCAGACCGTGCCGGGCGCGGACCTGGTCACGGGGGCCGGCCTCTAAGCCGTAGCGCGGGAAGAGCGAGGACGGCCGTAGGGCCGGAGTGGACGAGGGCCCGGGTGGTGCGACCCGGGCCCTTCTGTCTGTCCGCTCTGTTTGCCTGCGGCCGGGATGGTGACCGGGCGGGGTGTCGGACGGTTAGCCCCTCGAACGAGGCGGAACGGACGAGGGAGTTGGGCCATGAGCGTGAGCGTCGGTGGAGTGCGGGTGGGCGGGGAGCCGCTGAGTCCGGTGAGACCCGGGCCGGTGCGCAGGACGCGGCGGGAGGCGCTGCGCGGGGTGTTCGGTGCCGCCCTCGCCGTGGCCCTCGTGCCCGTCGTCGCGGCCTCGCGGCCCACGCGCTCCGGCGCGGACCCCGGGGACACCGCCTTCGACGAGACGTACCGGGGCCGTCGTATCCACGGTGTGCTGAAGGACGGGTGGCAGGTCACGGTGGACGGCCGGCCGCTGCATCTGATGCGGCGCGCGGACGGCACCTGGCTGAGCATGGTCGACCACTACCGCTCGTATCCGACCGCCCTGGAGGCGACCCGCGCGGCCGTCGACGAGCTGAGCCCCGGCCGGGAGCTGCGCGAGGCGGACGGTCCGATGCACATGGGGGGAGACCATGGCGTACACGCGTAAGGACGTCAGCACGCTCACGAGCGCCGAGAAGCGGCGGTTCGTGGCGGCGCTGCTGGAGATCAAACGACGGGGCGAGTACGACGAGTTCGTGCGCACGCACGTCGAGTACTTCGTGCCCGACGGGGAGTACGGACTGCGGTCGGCGCACATGGCGCCCTCCTTCCTGCCCTGGCACCGGCAGTTCCTGCTGGACCTGGAGCGGGCCCTGCGCCGGGTCGACTCCTCGGTGACGGTGCCCTATTGGGACTGGACGCGGGAGCGCAGCGCGACCGCCACGCCCTGGACCAAGGACCTGCTCGGCGGCACCGGGCGGCGCTCCGACCACCAGGTGACGACCGGGCCGTTCGCCTACGCGGCGGGCAAGTGGAAGATCAAGGAAGGGATCACCGACGAGCCGTACCTCACCCGGGATCTCGGCCGGGCCGGCGCGCCGATCGCGCTGCCGACGAAGAGCGACCTGGACGGGGCGCTCGCCGATCCCGTCTACGACACGGCGCCCTGGGACTCGACCTGCCGCACGGGGTTCCGCAACCGGCTCGAAGGCTGGGGCACCGGGTCGGGCAGCGCGTCCTGGCGCAACCACAACCGGGTCCACAAGTGGGTCGGCGGTGTGATGCTCGGCGGCGCGTCCGTCAACGACCCCGTCTTCTGGCTGCACCACGCCTTCGTCGACCTGCAGTGGTCCCGCTGGCAGAACAAGCACCGCGGCGCCCGCTATCTGCCGGCGAAGCCGCCGGGGGCGGGTGACGACCAGGAGGGACGGATCGTGGCCAGGCAGGAGCGGATGCCGCCGTGGGACGTGACACCGGAGCAGCTGGAGAACGTCAGCGCGATCTACCGGTACGCGTGACGCCGGTGTACCGCTACGGCTGACCGGTCGTGGACATGTGGACACGGGGAGAGCCCCGGCACCTGAGGTGCCGGGGCTCTTCGCGTACGTCCGTCCGCGCGTGCGATCGGATCAGTGGCCGTAGCCGTTGCCGCCGTAGCCCGGGCCGGGGTGGCCGGGGTGGTCGTGGCCGCTCACGTTGGCGCAGGTGTTGCCGAAGGCCGGGTTCAGCAGGCCGATGACGCTGACGGTGTTGCCGCAGACGTTGACCGGGATGTGGACCGGGACCTGCACGACGTTGCCCGACAGGACGCCGGGCGAACCGACGGCCGCACCCTGCGCGCCCGCGTCCGCCATGGCCAGGCCGGCGCCACCGAGCGCCACGGCACCCGTGCCGAGGGCGACGACGGCCGCCTTCGCGATGCGAGACATCACGTTCTCCTTTGGTTCGATGAGTGCGACGGCAGGACTCGCCACCGCACTTCGGGTTCAACGCGGCGGCGCATGGCTGGTAACGGCGCCGACGTGGGGATCACCCTTGGTGAACACGACTTCGAGCGCCGGGAGTGGGTGTTCGACGGCCGGAAATTCGGTGCCCTTGACGGCTGGGTGTCCATTAGCCTCCGGACATGGCAACCGACCAACTGATCCGGCTGTTCGCCGAGGAGAACCGGGTGCGCGCCTTCGCGGCGGTGGCTCTGGGCGCGGAGACCTCCGAGCGGGTCGCCGAGGTGGCGGGGCTCACCCCGAGGGGCACGGCCGCCGCCCTGCTGCGGCTGCGCGAACAGGGCGTGGTGAAGACCATGGACGACGGCGAACTGCGCGTCGACTACGACCTGTTCAAGAAGCTGGCCCGCGAGGGCGGCGAGCCGGTCGAGGACGGCCCGGTCACCGGCGACGAGCACACCGACATGATCCTGCGGACCTTCGTCCGGGGCGGCCGGCTGATCCGCCTCCCCGCCCAGTGGACCCGCAAGCAGGTGGTGCTCCAGCACATCGCCGAGCAGACCTTCGCCCCCGGCGTCGAGTACCCCGAGCGGACCGTCAACGAGAAGCTGCGCGCCTGGTGCGACGAGGGCGAGGTCGACCATGTGACGCTCCGGCGCTACCTGGTGGACCTCCACCACCTGCGGCGGAGCGAGGGTGTCTACCGGCGGCCGACAGCGGCGTGACGCGTGGCGGGCGGGCCCTACGGCAGCTGTCGTACGGGCGAGCCCGCCAGGTAGGCCTGGATGTTCTCGACGGCCTGGCCGTAGTACGTCGCGTAGTTGGCCCGCGACACATAGCCGAGGTGGGGTGTCGCGAGCAGGCGCGGGGCCGTGCGCATCGGGTGGTCGGCGGGGAGGGGCTCGGTGTCGAAGACGTCGAGGCCGGCGCCGGCGATCCGGCCCTCGTGCAGGGCGGCGAGCAGGGCGTCCTGGTCGACGATCGCCGCGCGTGAGGTGTTGATCAGGTACGCGGTGGGCTTGAGGAGGGCGAGTTCGGCGGGGCCCAGGAGACCGCGGGTGCGGTCGCCGAGGGCGAGGTGGACCGAGACGAAGTCGCTGTCCGCGAGCAACTCCTCCTTGGACGGGGCGAGTTGTACGCCGACTTCGTCCGCGCGCTCTTGCGTGAGGTTCTGGCTCCACGCGGTGACGCGCATGCCGAAGGCCAGGCCGACCTGTGCGACGCGGCTGCCGATCTTGCCGAGGCCGAGCAGTCCGAGGGTACGGCCGTGCAGGTCGGCGCCGACGGTTCGCTGCCAAGGGCCGCCGCCGCGCAGGGAGTTGCTCTCCTCGACGATCCCCCGGGCGAGGCCCAGCAGCAGCGCCCAGGTCAGTTCGACGGGCGGGGCCGAGGAGCTGGCCGTACCGCACACGGTGACGCCGTGCGCCTTCGCGGCGGCGTAGTCGATGACGGAGTTGCGCATCCCGGAGGCGACGAGCAGCTTCAGGCGGGGGAGACGGGCGAGGAGTGAGGCGGGGAAGGGGACGCGTTCGCGCAGGGTGACGACGAAGTCGGCGGAGGCGAGGGCGGCGGCCAACTCGGCCTCGTTATCGAGGTGTTCACGCAGGCTCACGACCTCCACGGTGTCCTTGAGCGGCGACCAGTCGGCCAGTCCGGTCGCCACGTTCTGGTAGTCGTCGAGGACAACACAGCGCAGGGGCACGGGAGTTCCTTCCGATGCTTGCCGGGGGGCTTGCCTGGCCCTGCCCGTGGAGGGGACCGACCTTACGTCGCGACACGCCACCGGGCGTCGATGGTTTGTCATGCCCCTTACCGGGCGACAGGGTGGGTGCTCCGGTCCAGTCACGAGGAAGGGGATGTTCGTGCCAGTCCTTCATGACCACCCAACCATGCCTGTCCGTACCGGAAGCCGGGCACGCAGACGCCTGGCGTCCGCCGTACTCGCCCTGGTTCTGGGGCTGTTGGGGGCTCTCGCGGTACCCGTCACCGCGTCGGCCGACCCCGGCGATCCGAATCCGAACATGATCGACTGGACCGTTGTCGACTCCTTCCAGGGGGCGTTGGGCAACGACATCCCGTTGCGCGAGGGCCAGAACGACTACCCGCAGGGCAACCCGCCGGTGGACGGCTTCGGCAGGCGGCACATCCTGCAGCACGGTGTCGTGCCCGACCACGAGGACATCCAGGAGACGGTCGGCACCGCGGGCTTCTGCGTGCCCGCGCCGGACGACCGGGTGATCTGCACCAACGACGAGGCCAGCCTGGTCGTCGTCTACGTCACCCGGAACGATCCGCGCTCGGGTGACGGAAGGCCGTTCGGCATCATCACCGCCTACTACTTCCTCCCGTGCATCCAGGCGGCCGACTGCACCGGACCCGAGCAGCCCCACAAGGTGGACACGAGCCTCACCTACACCGGTGCCGGCACGGCCGTGAACGGATCGCCGGTGAGTCTCTCGGCGAAGCTGACCAACGACTTCGGAACGCCGGTGGGCGGCCGTTCCGTACGGTTCGCCCTGGGCACGGGGGGCACGCAGCAGACCTGCACCGGCACCACCGCCGCGTCGGGCACGGCCACCTGCGCGATCGACCCCGTGGACCAGCCACAGGGCACGGCGAACACGGCGCCCGTGACGGCCTCCTTCGCCGGTGACGACGACTACAACCCGTCCGGCACCTCCGCCGGAGTGGGCCTCACCTCACCGACCGAGCTCGACTACACCGGCGCACAGCATCTCGCCAACGGAACTCCGGCCCGACTGGCCGCGAAACTCACCGACTTCGGCGGCGACGCGGTACCGGGCCGGAGTGTCAGCTTCGCCCTCGGCACGGGTGAGGACCGGCAGACGTGCACCGGCACCACCAGCGACACGGGGACCGCGACCTGCACCGTCGACCCGGTCGACCAGCCGCTGAACGCCTCCGCCACCGTTGCCCTGAGCGCCTCCTTCGCCGGGGACGCCGGCTACCTGGCGTCGGACACCTCCGCCCAGCTGAAGCTCCAGTACGCGACGGGCCGTTCCTACGGCGTCTCGGCGCACGTCGACCTCGTCGGCGTACCGCTGCTGGACGTCACGCCGCAGCCCGACACCGGAACCGTCCGCACGGCGGACGCGATCACGACCGACACCCCGTGCTCGGCCTCGTACACCTCACTGCTGGTGTCGGTGCAAAAGCTCTGCCCCAAGGTCGCCACGACGCTCGCACCCGGCACGGTCACGGCGTCGTCGACCGTGGCGCAAGCACGCGTCGGACTGCCCGGGGTACCGCTCATCGAGGTGTCCGGCCTCACCGCGACCTCCACGAGCCGGTGCGGCGAGGCCGTGGGCAGCACCACGCTGACCCTGAGGATCGCGGGAGTTCCGGTTACCGTGTCGAGCGACCCGAACACTGAGATCCCGCTCGTCGGAGGTGGCCGGCTCATCGTGAACGAACAGCTTCCCTCGACCGGCGCCGATGCCGGCCTCAAGGTCAACGGCGTGCACCTGGTCCTTCCCGCCGGTGCCGGTGACGTCGTCCTGGCCTCGACGGACTCCGCGACGCACAACTGCGGTGACTGACGACCACGCCGACCGGGGCGGGCCGCGGGAGTACACGGACGTGTTCCTGCGGTTCGCCCTTCGGGCCGTCCGGGATCTGTGCGAGCGGCGGGGCGCTGTCCTGGAGTCGATCACCTGCGAGGCCGTACCCGGCGACCGGGACGGGGCCGTCGCCGCCACGACGGTGGTGCGCTTCCGCGGACGGCGCTGTGTGTTCCGCCGCGGCATCTGGCCGCCGGGCCATCCCGCCGCCACCCGGGCCGCGATCTACGCGACGGTTCTGGAGGAGCGGTTGCTGACCCGGGTGCGACCGGCGGACGGTGGGGACGGCTCGCCGGTCGACCTGTGAGCTTGCCTCTTGGGCGGGTTACTTCTTGGCGAGGGACGGGCCGGTCGCGGCCGCCGTCCGTGTCGGCTTCCCCAAGGCCCAGAAGAGGACGCCGAGGAGCATGAAGCAGAGGAGCGGTACGAGCTCCGTCAGCAGGTACTTCCAGCGTTCGGCGTGGGTCCAGCCGTCCGGGAGGTAGTCGGCGCCGAACCAGTGGTCGCCGAAGCCGGGGGCGATCAGCTGGATGCTGGCGAACACGATGAGCACGGTGAGGACCGTGCTGATCGTGCGGGGGAAGGGCGCCTTGTAGGGGCGGGGGACGTCCGGAGCCTTGCGGCGCAGTACCGCGAGGGCCGGGAAGATGCCCAAGTAGCTGACCAGCGTGGTGGATACGGCGAGACCGAGGACGGCGCCGAAGAGTTTCGCCGCGCTGCCGTTGGTCAACTGGTGGGCCAGGACCAGGACGAGGGTGGAGACCAGGCCGCTGAGGATATTGACCCGTACCGGTGTGCCGAAGCGGCTGGAGATGACGCCGAGGAAGCGGGGCGCGGCGCCGTCGTAGCCGGAGACGGCGAGGGCGCGGTCGGAGCCCATGACCCAGGTGACGCCGGAGGACAGCACCGTGAGGATGAACAGGACCGCGGCGATGTCCCCGAGGACCGTGCCTGCGCCGCTGCTCGTGACGGTGCCGTCGGCGGCCACGTCACCGCCGTAGACGGTGAAGACCTGGCGGATCGCGTCGAGGAAGCCGCCGAGGCCGGTGATGGCCTTGACCGGCAGGACGAGCAGGATGCCGAGGATGGGGAGGGCGTAGAGGAGTACGGCCAGGGCGGCGCTGCGGAAGATCGCGTACGGCACGTCCTTCTGGGCGTCGGTCATCTCGTCGCCGGCGGTGTTGGGCAGTTCGAAGCCGACGTAGTTGAACATCAGGACGGGCACCAGACCGACGAAGCCCGCGTACGTCGGTGAGAAGTCGCCGGGGCCGAAACCGTGCAGGCCGTGCTGGATGCCGTAGACGACGACCGTGACGGTGAACAGGCCGAGGAGGACGAAGCGGCTCCAGGCGCCGATGGTGGGGATCCACTTGCCGACGTCGAAGGAGAGGATCGCGGCGAGGACGCCCACCCAGATGAAGACGAGGGCGAAGACGTAGAAGGCCGGGGTGCTCAGGTCCTTGCCGTCGTTGAAGAACGTGGTGAACGCCGTGACGGCGGAGACGGCGAGGGTGCCGCCGAGCCATACCGGGTTGGTGATCCAGTACAGGAAGTTGTTGACGGCGCCCGCGAGGCGGCCGAAGGCCCGGCTGGTCCAGATGTAGGGGCCGCCCTCCTCGGGGAACGCGGCGCCGAGCTCGGCGATCAGCAGCGCGGAGGGGATGAAGAACACCGCGGCCAGCACGATGAGCCAGGTGAACGCCTCGGCGCCGGACGAGGCCACCGTGCCGATGGTGTCCACGCCGACGATCGTGCAGAGGAGGAAGAAGAGGATGTCGAAACGGCCGAAGTGCTTGCGCAGCTTCTGCCGCTCCGCCTGTGCTGCGGTCGGCGCGCCGGCCGGCTCGGAGGCGATCTGACCAGCGGCCACGGGGGCTCCTGCGGGTTCGGGGAGGAGGGAAGCGGGCGGAGGGGAGTTGCGGGGACGGGGACGGGATTCGGCCAATGATCTGCCGCCCTCGCGAAATCCCACAAGCGTTCGGGGCCAATTCTTGACCATTACGTATCCATCCGGACGTAACGGAAACCGGGCCGAAACACGGGCCGAAACACGGGGGTGGGTGTGGTGCGGAGGTCGACGGCGCGCAGCCGCCGGAGCGGGCCCCCGCGGTAGATCTCCGCGAGGAGCATGGTGCGTTCGGTTGTCGCGTCGGGGGAGGACACCGGCGGGGCACGCGCTTCCGAAACCGGTGCTGCGGTGGATGCGGGCTCGGTGGCCTGAACTCCTGTCGTTGGCGGCGAGGTTGTGGTGGAAGTGGCCGTCGTCTCGTGCACCGTGCCGCCCCGCACGTCGGTCAACAGCCGTAGAAACGCGGGCTCGTTGGTGACGAGCGCGCCGGTGTGGCGGCTCACGGAGGTCATCATGTTCAGCCCGCCCGACCAACTCCGCCCGCCCCGGATTGCGGTGCGCGCACGGTGTCCTGGGCGGCTTCGGCGTGAACGGTGATTCCGCCCGCGGTGGGCAACTCACCAGCGGCAACGGCAGGTCGAGCCGTGCCCCCTCGCGCAGCGAAGCCCGCAGGATGCCGGCGAGCACACGGGTGTAGTCCAGGGCGTCGCGGGCGGCCGGTGTGCCCGGTTCCATGTCGTCCGTGGGCGGATCCACCTGGCGATTTAAAGCCAATGTGCAGAGCCGTTGGGACACCGCCAGCCACATCCGCGCGTGCGTGAATTGGTAGGCCGGGAAGTCGTAGTCGAACAGGGCGTTGCGGGCGCAGTGGCCCGTGGCGGGCGGGTCGAAGGGGGAACGTCACCGCGACGTTCCGCCGGCTCGCCCCTGACCTGCAAAAACGCCCTCCTGGAGGGAGGGTGGGAACGGTGTGTGAGCAGAGCGCCCCCGGCAGGACTCGAACCTGCGGCCAAGCGCTTAGAAGGCGCCTGCTCTATCCACTGAGCTACGGGGGCCGGGTGTGGTGGCCTCGGTCGTGCGGCCCGGGTGTGGGCCGGTCCGTGACGTTGCCGGGGACAAGGATAGGGCTCCCGGGTCCTTGTCCCTGTTGCTTCCCCTCCGTGGCTCGATGTGGAGGTTCGGTGAAGCGGTCCTGATAATCGCAGGCAGGTACGAATCGTGCATCGCTTTTGGTGCCCTGCGCCACGGGTGTTGTGCACTCGTTATGCCTGGACTGTGCCCATGCCCCAGTCATCCCTTCCGTCCGTTGTGTTCTGTCGGCGCGCAGACATGCTCATATGCTTCAGAATTCCCCCAAAATTGGGCATTCTTCACATGTGGTGACCTTGGACGTACGGCCTCAGCTGCTCGACGCACTCTCCGCCCTGCGCGACCGTGTCGCCGCCGCACGCTTCCCGCTGCCCCTGGCGGGGGCTCCACGCGCGCGTGCCAATCGCGATGAACTGCTCGCCCAGCTCGACGACTATCTGGTGCCCCGCCTGAAAGAACCCGAAGCACCCCTGCTGGCCGTGGTCGGCGGCTCCACCGGTGCGGGGAAGTCGACGCTCGTCAACTCCCTTGTCGGGCGCCGGGTCAGCGAGGCCGGCGTGCTGCGGCCGACGACCCGCACACCGGTGCTCGTCTGCCACCCGGAGGACCATCACTGGTTCAGCGGCATGCGCGTGCTGCCCGACCTCACGCGCGTGTGGGTGCCCCATCAGGACCCGGGGGACGAGTTGCTCCTCCCCGGTGAGGACGGCATGCGTGTGCTGCGGATCGAGACCGCCGACACCCTCCCGCGCGGAGTCGCCCTCCTGGACGCGCCCGACATCGACTCCCTGGTGGCCGACAACCGGGTGCTGGCCGCCGAACTGATCTCCGCGGCCGACATCTGGGTCATGGTCACCACGGCCGCCCGCTACGCCGACGCCGTGCCCTGGCATCTGCTGCGCACGGCCAAGGAGCACAACGCGACCCTGGTCACCGTGCTCGACCGGGTGCCCCACCAGGTGGTGTCCGAGGTGTCGCGGCAGTACGGCGCCCTGCTCGCCAAGGCCGGCCTCGGCGACGTCCCCCGCTTCACGGTGCCCGAACTGCCCGAATCCGCCTGGGGTGGGGGGCTGCTTCCGGCCAGTGCCGTGGCGGCACTGCGGAGTTGGCTCGTGCAGCAGACCCAGGACCCCGGGGCCCGGCATCAGGCGATGGCGCGTACGGCCTACGGCGTCCTCGACTCGCTCAAGTCCCGGATGCCCGAACTGGCCAGCGCCGCCGCCGCCCAGTACGCCGCCGCGCTACGGCTCACGGCCGCCGTCGACGGGGCGTACGACAGCGAGCACGCGCGTGTGCGGGGGCGGTTGCAGGCCGGGGCGGTGCTCGCCGGGGACGCGTTGAAGCGCTGGCGCGCCTTCCCGCTCGACTGCTCCGCCGGCGAACTGCTCGACGCTCTCGCGGAGAGCCTCGCCGCACTGCTGCTGTGCGCCGTCACCGCCGCCGACGAGCGCGTCGACGACGCCTGGCGCCGCGAACCCGCGGCGGGCGCCCCCGGCCTGACGGACCGGGATCCCTCACTGGAGAGCGCCGAGCACCGGATCGGGATGGCCGTACGGCGGTGGCGGCGCGAGCTGGAGGAGTACGCCGAGGAGGAGGTGAGCGACCTCGACCGGAGCATCGCGCCCGATCCCGAGGTGGTCGCCGCCCTGGTCGCCACCGCACTGCTGGGCGGCCGCCGGGCGCGGTCCGCGGGCGAGGGGCTCGCCGAGCGGATCGGTGCCCACGGCGCGCTGCGGCTGCGCGACCGCGCCGGGCGGCTGCTCAACGACCATCTGGACCGGGTCGTGCACACCGAGCGCGAACGACGGCTCGCCCCGCTCGACGCCCTCGACGTGCACCCCGAACCCCAGGCCGAACTCATCGCCGCGCTGTCCGTACTGCAGAAGGAGAGGTGACCGGTGACTGCCGTCACTGACCAGGACCACACGGACGAAATGGATCACGTCACTCACACCGGGGACGCGGTCGCCGCCAAGGACGAGCACCTCGAAAACGCCTCCCCCGTAGAGGGCGATGCAGAGGCGACTTCCGTAAACGGCCTTCCCGTAGAGGACGCGGAGGAGACGAGTGCCTTGGAGAACACCGACGACCACGCGCGCGTGCCGGCCGGCACCGACACCTCCAGCCGTACGGCCTCCCAGGCGTCCGCGAACCCGGGGGACCGGACGGACCCGTCCGACCCGGCGGACTCGGCGGACGCGGCGGGCTCCTGGGACGACGGGCTGATCGCACGGCGGGTCAACGAGACCACCGCCGCGCAGCAGGCCGCCGCCGTGGAGATCCGGGCCTCCCGTGCGCAGGCCGCGCACACCGCACAGACCGCGCACGTTCCGGCCCCGTTGGCGTACGACGGGCCGCTACGGTCCCGTCTCGACGCGCTGCGCGAACTCGTGGGGCTCTCCCGCACCCGGCTCGACAGCGGGACCCTCGCGGAGGCGGGGCGGGTGCTCGACGAGGCGGCGGCGCGGCGCAGGCTCTCCGGGCAGCACACAGTGGTCGCCATCGCGGGCGCCACCGGCAGCGGCAAGTCGCAGCTCTTCAACGCGCTGGCCGGAGTGGCCATTTCGGAGACGGGCGTACGCCGGCCCACCACCGCCGCGCCCATCGCGTGCAGTTGGAGCGACGGCGCGGCCACCCTCATCGACCGGCTCGGCATCCCGGGACGGCTGCGCCGACGCCCTCTGCAGAGCGCCGAGATGGAGGCCCAGTTGCGCGGGCTCGTCCTGGTGGACCTGCCCGACCACGACTCGGCGGCCGTGGCGCACCGCGAGCAGGTGGACCGGGTGCTGGCGCTCGTGGACGCGGTCATCTGGGTCGTGGACCCGGAGAAGTACGCCGACGCGATCCTCCATGAACGCTATCTGCGGCCGATGGCGGGCCACGCGGAGGTCATGTTCGTCGTCCTCAACCAGATCGACCGGCTCCCCGGGGAGGCCGCCGACCAGGTCCTCGACGATCTGCGGCGACTGCTCGACGAGGACGGGATCGCCCTGGGGGAGTACGGCGAACCCGGCGCGACCGTGCTCTCCCTGTCCGCGCTCACCGGGGACGGCATCCCCGAACTGCGCGAGGTTCTGGGCCAGTTCGTGGGGGAACGTGGAGCCGCCGCACGGCGAATTTCAGCCGATGTGGACGCCGCCGCGTGGCGACTGCGGCCCGTCTACGCCACGGGACGGCGCACCGGGCTCAGCGAGGAGGCGCGGGACGAGTTCGCCGCACGGCTCGCGGACTCGGTGGGCGCGACCGCGGCGGGCGAGGCCGCCGAACGCGCCTGGCTGCGCAACGCGAACCGCGCCTGCGGCACGCCCTGGCTGCGGCTGTGGCGCTGGTACAACGACCGGCGCGAACCGACCACCGGCCGACTGCCGATCCTCGCCCAGGCGGACGAGGAAGCCACGGCACGCCAGCGCGTCGAGCAGGCGGTCCGTACGGTCGCCGACCGGGCCTCCGGCGGGCTCCCGGCGCCGTGGGCGCAGGCGGTGCGGGAGGCGGCCGTACGCGGGTCGCAGGGGTTGCCCGAGGCGCTGGACGAGCTGGCGGCGCGGGCCGGGCTGCCCGCGGGGCGGCCACCGCGGCCGGGCTGGTGGCCGGCGGCCGTCCTGGCGCAGGCGTCCATGACGATCCTCCAAGTCGTCGGCGGGCTGTGGCTGTTGGGCCAGATCATCGGATTCATGGCACCGAACCTGGGCGTGCCGGTGCTGCTGATGGTGGCCGGCATCATCGGCGGCCCGCTCGTCGAGTGGAGCTGCCGGCTGGCGGCCCGCGGCCCCGCCCGGCGCTACGGCCTCGACGCCGAGCGGCGATTGCGGGAGGCGGCGGCGGGGTGCGGACGGGCGCGGGTGCTCGATCCGTTGGCCGCGGAGCTGCTGCGGTACCGGGAGGTGCGGGAGCAGTACGGGCGGGTCACGGGGGCCGGGGTCGGGTGAACTGCGGTCCGGACGTCGTTCCCTCGTCCGGGTGATGAGGTTTTCCACAGGTGGGCGGTGGTCCACAGCGCTCAGCGGGCCCGGCTCGGCGGAGGCAGTCTGACTGCAGCCGTACGGGACGGGCCCGTAGGCGTTTCCGCTCGGCCTCGCGGGGCCGGGTCAGGGAGGGACACGCGATGAACGAGACGATGGTGTGCGCGGTAGGGAACGTGGCGACCCAGCCGATGTACCGGGATCTGGCGGCGGGACCGTCGGCGCGGTTCCGGCTGGCGGTGACCGCGCGTTACTGGGACCGCGAGAAGAGCGCCTGGACGGACGGCCACACCAACTTCTTCACGGTGTGGGCCAACCGTCAACTGGCCACGAACGTGGCCGCGTCGCTGTCGGTCGGCGACCCCGTCGTCGTCCAGGGGCGGCTGAAGGTGCGCACGGAAGTACGCGAGGGACAGCCGAACTGGTCCTCGGCGGACATCGAGGCGGTGGCGATCGGCCACGACCTGGCGCGCGGCACCTCGGCCTTCCGGAGGGCCAACAGGCAGGAGACGGCGGCCTCTCCGCCCCGGCCCGAGCCCAACTGGGAGACACCGGGCGGGGATTCGACCGCCGACACCGCCGAGGACGCCGTTTCCGCCGACCAACGGCATTCCGACCAACGGCTCGCGGAGCCCCTCGTGGTGACGTGATGTCAGTGAATGCCCCGAGCTGATCGAACTGCGGCTTATCGATGAATGCGCTCCGAAAGACCCGGTGGATTTGTCGATAAGCCCTGCTCGTAGGCGATCTTGGGGATAACGATTCCGAGTCGGATCGGTTATCCGATGACCCGACTGGAGAAGGCGGTGCGCCCGCGTCCTTAGGATGCCGGGCATAGCTCGGGCACAGTTCCCGGCGCTTTGATTCTGCTGGTGGGACCGCACCCCCCACATCGACGGGTCCTGCTCGAAGGGGAATTCCGTGTCATCTGCGTTGTCTGTGTTCTCCGCGCTGTCCCTGCGCGGCCGAGGCGCCGTGCGCTTCGTCGCCGCGACCTGGGCGTGCGGACTCGTCGCCGCCGGAGTGCTGGCCGGTGCCGGCCCGGCCGTCGCCGACGAGACACCGCAGACCCAGGGCGGGGCGACGGCCACGATAGGCGGGCTCAAGACGTACGGCGCCGCCGTGATCCACGAGGACGGGGGCGACCAGCAGGTCTCCGCGGGCCTGTTCGAGATGTCCGTGGACGGCGGCGGCACCCTGCAGACGTACTGCGTCGATCTCCGCAACCCCACCCAGCGGGACGCCAAGTACCACGAGACCGCGTGGAGCGGCACGTCGCTGGGCGCCAACAAGAGCGCGGGCAGGATCAGTTGGATCCTGCAGCACTCCTACCCGCAGGTGAACGATCTCGCGGCGCTCTCCGCGAAGGCCGGCACCAAGGGCCTGACCGAGAGCGACGCCGCGGCCGGTACGCAGGTGGCGATCTGGCGTTACTCGGACGGCGCCGACGTCGACGCGGTCGACCCGCAGGCCGAGAAGCTCGCCGACTACCTGGAGAAGAGCGCGCGGAACGTGGCGGAGCCGAAGGCCTCGCTGACCCTCGACCCGCCCGCCGTCTCCGGGCACCCCGGTGAGCGGCTGGGCCCGGTGACGGTGCACACCAACGCGAGCGGGGTGACGGTGACACCGCCCGCGGACGCCACCACGACCGGGGTGCGGATCGTCGACAAGGACGGCAAGGTCGTCACGTCAGCGGCGGACGGCAGCCAGGTGTTCTTCGACGTGCCCGAGGACGCGGGGGCCGGGTCGGCCGACCTGACCGTGCAGGCCTCCACCACCGTGCCCGTCGGCCGGGCCTTCACCTCCGAGAGCAGAAGCCAGACGCAGATCCTCGCCGGTTCCAGCGAGTCGACGGTCGCCGCGGCCGCGAGCGCGGACTGGGCGGAGACCGGTGCCATACCGGCACTGTCGGCGCAGAAGAACTGTGCCGACGGCGGCGTGGACCTCACCGCGACCAACCAGGGCGACGAGACGTTCACCTTCGACCTGATGGGCGTCGAGCACGGCATCGACGCCGGGAAGTCCGCGACGGTGACGATCCCGCTCCAGGAGGACCAGGCGTACGACTTCACGATCACGGCGCCGAACGGCTACGAGAAGCGGTTCACCGGAGTCCTCGACTGCCGGACGCAGAGCGACGCGGGCGGTGACGTGACGCAGACGCTCAGCGAACCGAGCCCGGCGACGGTGGGCGGCACCACCGTCGACACGAACCTCGCGGAGACGGGCGGCTCCGGCATCACCCCGATGATCACGGTCCTCGCCCTCGGCCTGGTCGGCATCGGCGCCACGACCCTCGTCCTGCTGCGGGACAGGAAGCCCAACCAGGGCTGAGCGCCCCGGGCGGCGGTGGCTCTCGAACCGCGTCGGCTTCCCGGCTTCTCGGCGCAACTGTCGGCGCGTTCGGGGAGTCGTACCCGCCATGGCCGAAGCACGGATACAGCACGGCGCGGGATTGCCGCCCGGCGCCTTCACGGCGGCAGGCATCGGGAGCCTGGCGTTCGCCGCCCTGGCGAGCTGGAGCGACCTTCTGCTGGTCGTGCGGGGGCGGGTGGTCCCCGGCTGGGCGGTCAGCGGTGTTCTCTCGGCACTCGCGCTCGTTCTGTGGTGGACCTCCGTGAGGGCGGCCCGCCGGGCGGAGGCCGTACGGCTCCCGGCGACGCCGGCCAGGTGGGTGCGGCCGGCGAGGAATCTGCTGATCGTCATCGCGGTGTTCGGCGTCGCGTGGGGAGCGGCGGGCGACCTGTTCAACGAGGCGGAGTACCACGTGCTGCGCCCCACGGGCCCAGGCGGCTGCACGGCCGTAGTTACGGGAGACGTCGTTCCTCATGATCGGCAACGGCGAGGCGTACGCGGTGGGGCGCACCGGCCTGGCCTGGGGCGAGGCGGGCTCCTGGACGGTCGACGACGGCTACTGGCCCGTCGCCGGCGGCACGTACGAGTTGGACTGGGATCGGGACGGCGGTCTGCTGCTGATCAGCGGTACGAGTACCGATCCGGTTCTCAGGGGCGCAATGACCGACATCGACTGCGGGTGGTGAGACAGGGCACCGACCGAACCCCCAGTTCACAGCCCCCCGACCAAACGAGTTACCACCCAAGCCTGGACCTCAGGCAAGATGGACTACATCTGCCCACTCCAGATTTCAAGCTGCCGGACGGTTTCTCTTGGCTGAGTACATCTACACCATGCGCAAGACGCGCAAGGCGCACGGCGACAAGGTCATCCTTGACGACGTGACGCTGAGCTTCCTGCCCGGCGCGAAGATCGGTGTGGTCGGGCCGAACGGTGCCGGTAAGTCCACCGTTCTCAAGATCATGGCGGGCCTTGAGCAGCCCTCCAACGGCGACGCGTTCCTGTCGCCGGGTTACAGCGTCGGGATGCTGCTCCAGGAGCCCCCGCTCGACGAGTCGAAGACGGTCCTGGAGAACGTGCAGGACGGCGCCGCCGAGATCATGGGCAAGCTCAAGCGCTTCAACGAGGTGGCCGAGGAGATGGCGACCGACTACTCGGACGCCCTGCTCGACGAGATGGGCAAGCTCCAGGAGGACCTGGACCACGCCAACGCGTGGGACCTGGACACCCAGCTGGAGCAGGCCATGGACGCCCTGGGCTGCCCGCCCGGCGACTGGCCCGTCACCAACCTCTCCGGTGGTGAGCGCCGCCGCGTCGCGCTCTGCAAGCTGCTCCTCGAAGCCCCTGACCTGCTGCTTCTCGACGAGCCCACCAACCACCTGGACGCCGAGTCCGTCCAGTGGCTGGAGCAGCACCTCGCGAAGTACCCCGGCACCGTCGTCGCCGTCACCCACGACCGGTACTTCCTGGACAACGTCGCCGAGTGGATCCTCGAACTCGACCGCGGCCGCGCCCACCCCTACGAGGGCAACTACTCCACCTACCTGGAGAAGAAGGCCTCCCGCCTCAAGGTCGAGGGCCAGAAGGACGCCAAGCGCGCGAAGCGTCTGAAGGAGGAGCTGGACTGGGTGCGGTCCAACGCCAAGGGGCGTCAGGCCAAGTCCAAGGCGCGTCTGTCGCGCTACGAGGAGATGGCCGCCGAGGCGGACAAGATGCGGAAGCTGGACTTCGAGGAGATCCAGATCCCGCCGGGCCCGCGCCTGGGCTCCATCGTCGTCGAGGTCAGCAAGCTCTCCAAGGCGTTCGGCGACAAGGTTCTCATCGACGACCTCTCCTTCACACTGCCGCGCAACGGCATCGTCGGCGTCATCGGTCCGAACGGCGCCGGCAAGACCACCCTCTTCAAGATGATCCAGGGCCTGGAGGAGCCGGACTCCGGTTCCATCAAGGTCGGCGACACCGTCAAGATCTCCTACGTCGACCAGAGCCGCGAGAACATCGACCCGAAGAAGTCGCTGTGGGCCGTCGTCTCGGACGAGCTGGACTACATCAACGTCGGCCAGGTCGAGATGCCGTCCCGCGCCTACGTCTCCGCGTTCGGCTTCAAGGGCCCCGACCAGCAGAAGCCGGCCGGCGTCCTCTCCGGCGGTGAGCGCAACCGCCTCAACCTCGCGCTCACCCTCAAGCAGGGCGGCAACCTGCTGCTCCTCGACGAACCGACGAACGACCTCGACGTCGAGACCCTGGGATCGCTGGAGAACGCGCTGCTGGAGTTCCCGGGTGCGGCCGTGGTCGTCTCCCACGACCGCTGGTTCCTGGACCGGGTCGCCACGCACATCCTCGCCTACGAGGGTGACTCCAAGTGGTTCTGGTTCGAGGGCAACTTCGAGTCGTACGAGAAGAACAAGGTCGAGCGGCTCGGCCCGGACGCCGCGCGTCCGCACCGCGCCACCTACAAGAAGCTGACCCGAGGCTGATCTCTTGCGCCACATCTACCGCTGCCCGCTGCGCTGGTCGGACATGGACGCGTACGGCCACGTCAACAACGCGGTCTTCATCCGCTACCTGGAAGAAGCCCGTATCGACTTCCTGTTCCGCCCGGACAAGGAGTTCAAGCAGGGGTCGGTGGTGGCGCGCCACGAGATCGACTACAAACGCCAGCTCGTCCACCGTCACGCGCCGGTGGACATCGAGCTGTGGATCACCGAGATCAGGGCGGCGTCCTTCACCATCACCTACGAGGTGAAGGACGGCGACCAGCTCTACGTCCGTGCCTCCACGGTCGTCGTGCCGTTCGACTTCGAGGCGCAGCGCCCGCGCCGGATCACCGGCGAGGAACGCGAGTTCCTGGAGGAATACCGGGACGACGACGAGGACGAGGCCGTCGCCGCATGACGGTCCTCCACCTCGCCGACGAAGGGGAGGCGGCGGACCTCGCGGCCTTCCTCTCCCGGCTGCTCCACTACGACCGCGGCGCCGCGGTCCGTCTGCAGGCGACCGGCACGGCACTCGCCGTCTTCGGCCGGCCGCCGTCCTTCGAGGTCCTCGCCATCCGCGCGGTACGCCTCGGCAAGCCGTACGAGAACGGTCTCGACGTCACCCTCGACGTGACCGTCTCCGCCGGTGAACTCCTTGAGCTGCTCGACGAGTCGGCGGCCACGGCCGGGGTACCGGCCGCGGAGA